>JAOZVH010000146.1:0-1481 GCA_029938235.1 Bacteroidales bacterium | reverse complement strand
CCCATAATACCGCCGACATTATAATTTCCTGTTATAGTTGCATCAACTACACCAAGATTTTCTATTTTAGCTGCCGTATTTACATAACCAAACAAACCAACACTATTAGCAGTACTTGGGCGATCTATAAATAAATTAGAAATTGTATGTCCTTGACCGTCATAAGTTCCTGTAAATTTTGTAGTATTATTTCCAATAGGTGTGAAACCTTTGTTCTCATCTAAAAGATTAGTATTTGTTGCATCAATTTCTGCAGTTTGGATATAATGCTTATCCCAATGTGCAGAAGTTTCTGAAAGCCAAATTAAATTTCCTAAACTTGCAATTTGGTATGGATTAGCTTCTGTACCTGCGTCCGTTTCTTCAAAATTTGAAGGTTGTATTGCTGTAGGTGGTTCAGGTGCTTCTCTAATATCAAAATAAGGATAGCCGTCATTGATTGTACCAGTTTCATCTATCGCCCAAATAGTTGCAAAATCCCAATCTGTAAAAGTAGATTGTAGCTTCATTTCGGCAGTGGTTTTGCCTGTGCCGAGACCATTATTTGTAGAATAAATATCTATATTCCAAAAAGAATTTGTGATGGTTGCACCAAAATTATATCCCACAAGACCGCCGACATCAGTATTTCCTGTTACAATCGCTGTGCTATAAGAATTGGTGATGGTTCCATTAAAATTTTGTCCCACAAAACCGCCGACATAATTTACTGTTCCTGTTACGCTTCCTTGTAAATAAGAATTGGTGATGGTTCCATTATTATTAATTCCCACAAGACCGCCGACACAATTTTTTCCTGTGATATTTGCATCAGTTACACCAAGGTTTTCTATTTTAGAATTTTCACCATATACATAACCAAACAAACCAACATAATCAGTATTTGGACGCTCTATAAATAAATTAGAAATCGTATTTCCTTGTCCGTTATAAGTTCCTGTAAATTGTGTAGTATTATTTCCAATGGGTGTGAAACCTTTGTTCCCATCTAAAGAAGCAAGTGCTGTAGCATCAATATTCTCCGCTGTTTGGATATAATGCTTAGACCAAGCATCGCCTGTGCTTTGTTGAGATAACCAATAAAGATTATTTAGATTTGCAATTTTGTAAGGATTTTCTGCTGTTCCTTCTCCTTCTGGTTGCACCGCTATAGGTGCAACTTGTATTGGTAATGCTAATAAATTTCCATTTATAGAAACCGAAAAGAATATTAACAATATCAAAAATAAACAATTTTTTTTCATAAAAATATTTTAAAAATTAAAAAAATATTAAAATTTACAATAAAAAAATACCATTTATTTATTAAAATGACATTTTTTTTTATTTGCAAAATTATTTTTTTTTTAATTTTTATATAATTTTTTTTTAATATTTAAAATCGTAAAATTTTGACGTTTTTTGAAAAAAAAAATTTTTTTTAATATTAACATTGGAGGTTTTTTTTTTAACACCAATGTTTGATTCGAAAATGTTGTTTT
>JAOZVH010000145.1:6230-8788 GCA_029938235.1 Bacteroidales bacterium | reverse complement strand
TAACGGCGGTAGATTTTTTGAGTGATACTATCGCCAAAAAAGCGATAGCATCACGACTGGAACACGTTTTTTTCCGGTACAAAAGTTATAACCAATTGATTTTATAAGTGTTCCGTGATGCTATCGCTTCTGTTGGCGATAGTATCACTAGGCTTTGGAATTTACCGTCCTCATTTGGGTTGTGTACAAAACTTAACGTCAAAAATATTGATAACGGCGGTAGATTTTTTGAGTGATACTATCGCCAAAAAAGCGATAGCATCACGACTGGAACACGTTTTGGTGAAAATGAGGCTGCATTTGGTATTAAAACTTGATCCAATTTTTATCCCATCGTTTTAAATGTATAAAAAACAATAAGTTACCGATATGCTTTTCATTCACAATTCTTAATGAGCCATTCATCATTCACCATTCAGGTACTATAAAAATATATTAATATTCTAATTAATTGAAAATACTGGATTTATTATCCAAATGCTTTAAACTACAAAATAAATTCAATTAATACCTTCGCCAAAAGTTGAATATTAAACCGGGTTAAATAATAAAGGGTTGAAAATCAATAAAATTCCATATCGGTTCGACTGAGTTCAAAAATACGATAAGTGGTTTAAATTTAATTTATATCACGTTTATAAACTATTTTATTGTTGTAACAATTGGCGAAGGTATTATCACTTTTTAGAGCACAATTTCATTATGAATGATAAAGATACATATCTCATTAACACAGGTGCCTTATACTATGCGCTGAATCTCAACCGGAAAAACAATGGACTGATGGAGATTGATAATATCTTGACAGCCAGCAAAATTGGTATTTTATTTGCTCTGAAAACCAATGGCTATGTCAATTTCAAAAACGAGCGTATTGAATTGGACGATGCCCAACTGATTGCCCTGGAAGAAATTTTCAGCCAACATTTCAATGTGAATATGGTTGACGAAATCCGCACGCTCGTGATAACGCAAGAGCCGTGGCAAGAAAGCATGGTACGCAACATTTGTTCTCACACGCCATCGTCATCCACCGTTACCCCCGGGTTTTTTCATAAAATCAAGGGGTTTCTAAAAATAAAATCCAACGTACAGGAGAAACCTGCATGACGGTATCAGAGGACTCGCGCCGGTTTCCTCAAGTCATCACCACAGGCGGGCACAATATCATCGGCGGACTGAGTCGCGTTTTTCATTGTAATTATTACAATTCTTACTTACAGATGACTGTGCTGATGACGCAAGGTTTATGCAATCTCAAGCCAGAACGTTTGTTAACCGATTCTGTGACTGCTTTGATTCGCTTGTTGAAACAGCGTGGTTATCGGGAGCGCGAACTGCTGCATGAATTTTCCGATTGTGGTTTTGGGCAACTCCAGCAACTTGATGATAACACTTGGGAAACGCCTCGCTCGCATTATGGTGAAAGCCTTTGTATGCACGGCAAACCTCAGAAAAATTGTTATTTTACATCTGGTTATATTCAGGGCTTGCTGGATAAAAGGGTGGAAGAAACGGCATGTAAACGCTTAGGTACTCATACGGATAAGTTTACCGTGTTTGATGAAACCTTAAGTGTAGAGAATTATCTTACTCGCGAGTTTGAATTACAAACAGCCATCCCTGAGCGTTTTGCCTTTGCAGGTTGTCAGGCGTTTAACACTCGCGTTGATGAAGAACAAATCATTGCCCGTCTAAAAAAATTGCCTTTATACGGCAAAGAAGAAACCGGTTTGATTGAAGTTTTTGGCGCAGTGCTAACCAATCATTTTGCTGATTACTACAATCGGATTTCTTATGAAACCTATTTTGCCCTGCGTGATGCTGGTATTCCTGAACATGACAGCAAGGAAATGTTTATCCAAGCGGGGCATATTTGTGCGTTTAACACTTTTGGTAGGCTAATGAGTAGTCCAGAATGGTATGAAGCCGTCGCGCCCCTGTGCGATAGCAAAGAAGATTGGCTGCATGGCATGATAGCGGCTTTTAATATATTGGGCTGGGGAGTGTATCGCGTCGAGAAAATAGATGTAGAAAAAGAATTTATTGTACGTGTGTACAATTCTTATGAAGGCGTGGGGTATCGGCGCATGTATCCTGCGACGGATGATAAAAATATTTCCTTTTTGGCAATGGGTGCGACATTGGGTTTGGTGCATTTACTCTGGAAAGTTGATATTCGTGACAAACCGGCACTGACACAGGCATTTTATGTCAATCAATTCAACAACCCAGAAAAGAGTTACAGCATTGAACAAACCCATGCGATTGCAGCAGGTGATGAGTACGACAGATTTATTGTGTCAAAATAACTTAGAAAGGGGAAAGGAGAATGGGGAATGGGGAATGGGGAATGGGAAAAATTTGTACGACGGATGCTATCCCTTTTTTGGGATAGTATCCGTTAAAAGCGCGACGGATGCTATCCCTTTTTTGGGATAGTATCCGTTAAAAGCGCGACGGATGCTATCCCTTTTTTGGGATAGTATCCGTTAAAAGCGCGACGGATGCTATCCCTTTTTTGGGATAGTATCCGTTAAAAGCGCGACGGATGCTAT
>JAOZVH010000145.1:0-6130 GCA_029938235.1 Bacteroidales bacterium | reverse complement strand
ACGGATGCTATCCCTTTTTTGGGATAGTATCCGTTAAAAGGGCAACGGATGCTATCCCTTTTTTGTAGGGCAAAACCGTAAAGCGTTTCCAAAACGCTTTACGGTTTCTAACGTTGAAAAACGCAATGCTCAACTTTTTTCTTAAAGAGGTTTCCAAAACTTTGAAGGTTTCTAACGTTCCTTTGAAAAACGCGAGGCTCAACTTTTTTAAGTTATTGAACTTTAATGATTAAATTTTTGGTGGATACGCGCTGCGATATCATCCGACGATAAAAATCAATGACTTAGCAATTAAGGTTTAGCATCGCGTCTTGTCTTGAAAAGGGTGAAAATAAAATAACTGGTTATGGTTTATTTCAATAAGCTTTGGAGAAGACATTGAGCTACATCCACTTCCAAAAAATAAATCCGTTAAAAGCGCGACGGATGCTATCCCTTGTTTGGGATAGTATCCGTTAAAAGCGCCATTCCTTCTCACAACTTATTGATTATATTGGGGTTGTGGTTGCAACCAAGGATTGAAATCGGCCGCTTTTTTCATCCCTTCTTCAGCCAACTCAGTCAGTTGATTTTTAGCATCAACCAATGTATCCACTGTGCCGCGAAAGCTATTCAACATGTTCTTATTGAATTTCTCAACTAACTGGGTTTCGGCTTCCCACACATCCTGCGCGCGTTTACTTTGAGCGAGTGCTTGGATTTGTTTATTGCCGGTTTCCACCACAATCCCAACTCGCTCCATCTTTTGCTGAGTAATATTCATCAGCAAATTGGTATTAATGTTGGCCCATTTTTTCGCGGATACCTGTGCGCTTTTGTACAGTTCCGCCCATTGTTGCGTTTGAGTTTGCATGTCAATTCTCCTTAACTAATGGTTAATGGTTAATGGTTAATGATTAATGGTTAATGAACTAACTAAAAAAATGGGCAACAGATAAATCGTGTTTTTAAATTGCTCGGTTTTAAGTCAGCCGCATCACTTTGAAAAACCTATTGCCTATTTCCTCAGACACATTACCAATGGGAAAAAACTTTTATGAAGAACTCTATATGCAATGCAAAAAAATTGCTGCGCTGCATCATTTTTAAACATAGTCAATAAAAATAGGCTTGTCAAGTTTTGAATCCAATATTTCTAAAAATTGCCGAAACTTTTTTTTATGATGCCGAAACTTTTTTTTATGACCCTATTCATTCACTTGACAGTGTTGTGTCATGCGGTACGCGTTGCAGTCCGTTAAAAATTATGCACACCGCTGAGTGTCGTGCTTGATTGCAGGCTCGCCATTATAGATAAAATATTTGTGCAATGCAACAATAAATTGAGAAGCGAGCATTATAGTTAGACACACAGAGGGCACAGAGTTACATAGATAGAGTAAAATGTTATTTTAATTCAAAGGATTGAAGAAAAATTAATTTTCCCCCTCACTGGGTTCAGTGCCCTTTAGGGTATTTAAGCTATTAGACAATTGTGGCAAGCTTTGGCGGAAGCTATTTATTTGCTGATCCTATAGTTTGATCGCGTAAAGCGTTTTGGAAACGCTTTACGGTTTTGCCCTAAATATTTTTATGAACGTCTATAAGGGTTATTTTAGGCTCGAAAAATCAAAAAAGCTGATATTTATGACAGTGGTAAGTACAGTCCAGAAAAATTCGGTATAAAATTTTGTGGCACAAAACTTTTCTGAGTGGTTATAGAACATTCAAAAATCCCACTTCCACTACGCTTCAGTTTGTTCCGGCAAGCTAAGACTGCGCCAAGCAATCATTCCCCCCGCAAGTTGAACCACGTCTGTAAAACCAAAACGGCGCAACAATCTAACCGCAGGGATGCTGCGGTGGGCACTGAGGCAAATCGCAACCACCGGTTTGTCCATATCAAAAGGCAACGTCTCAATGTTTGCGCGTAACTCGGCGATTGGAATACTCACTGCGCCGGCTAAATGTCCATTGCGCCATTCTCTGCGCGTGCGAACATCAAGCAATTGGGGGCGTAAATCTGGGTTTGGCATTTTTTCTGCCAGCGCGGTGGGCAAAATTTCCGGCACTTTGCCAAACGGCAACCACCAAAATAGTTTACTGGCGGTTGATTCTGAAGTTGGAGGTAAATGAGTCATGGTTTTTTATGTCATTAATTTGGAAATTTGGAATTAAATAGGGTAATTACCCCGCGGTTTTTTCGTACAAGGTTCGCCTTGTACTCCTGCTAATATGTTGCGTGAGAATGATAAATACTTATTTCGCTTAGTTGCTTGATTTTATTTAATTTACTCCAACAATCCTCTTAAATTAATTATGCTAAATTATTTTCATATATATTCGTTTATTTCGCTAATTCGTTGTACTATATTTTGTTGTACTGATAACTGATCAGGGAGTTTTTTTATGTACGCATTACAATAAATTCATCACATTACGTCTTTTGAGGTTGCAATTACTTTCGCCAATAATTTTCTGGTATTTAGAAACATAGGCCATAAACTTGGTTTCTAGCTTTGAACAAAATATCCTTAAAAGACTGAGCGAAAGTACTTAACCAGTTTGAGGAAAGAGATAATAACGTGAGTTCGACTTTAAGAACAATTAATTGTAGTCCTGTAGAAGTAGTGATGATGTCCAAACAGATACTATCCCGGGGAAGGGATAGCATCTGTAACATCACTACATGTTTAGGACTACCCAATTAATTATTATAAATTATTGGTATATCAAGTATTTACAATTAATAATTAACTATAAAACTTTTGAAGATTCTGCAATTTAACATACATCATAGCTGTCATTAATGCATCGTTAAAAGCATCATGTTGACCAAAAGCGGGTAAATCCAAGTCTTTTAAAATCGCATCAAAACGCAAATCGACATGGATTGGATTAAAAATATTTTGCTTATAATCATAGTAAATACCAGAAACCTCAATTTGTTGATTCGGTAATGTAATACCAAGCAATGGTTTGAGGTATTTATTAATCATGGCAACATCAAATTCCAAATAGTAGCCCACTAAAGGGCGAGAACCGATAAAGTCTAAAAAGCACAAGATTGCGTCATCAGCTTGTAAACCCTTTTCCAAATCACAATGACGTAAATGATGAATTTTGATACTGGCTTCATCTATCTCGGTGCGGGGTTTGATAAATAATTCTAATTTTTGACTCGTCAAAATTTTATTCTTATTAATCTTGACGGCACCGATGGAAAGAATTTCGGCTTTTTTAGGATTGAGATTTGTGGTTTCACAATCAAAGCAGATCAGTTCATTATCAGGCGGTTCAGCGAATAAGTAGGCATATTTTTCAAGTTTGAGTTTGTTGCGATTGCGCTTTTTTTGTAGGTTCTTAAACATGAGAGGTGCGATTTTTTTAATTCACAAGGTTTGAACCGGATTTAACGGATTAAAAGTGCTGGAGAGCGTTTTCTCTGTGAAACTCTGTGTAACTCTGTGTTCTCTGTGTTGAAAAATATTTTTTACCAACTTGTTGGAGAGCGTTTTCGTTCAAACACTAGCTAATCCTATCCAACTTAAAATGGTAATTAATAAACTGTTTAAACTCATTAACGATTTTAAGAGAATCTTTGAGCAAATCACGTTCTAACTTATTTAATTGACTTGGCTTAATGTAATTATCATAAACTTCCCCCTCTTTCATTTTTTCCAGTTCAAATTGGAGACGAAGCGAAATCATAAAACCAAAAGCTTCAATCAAATCAGTGGCAAAAGCCTTATCAAAAATTCCTTTTTCGGTGAGATGTTTAATACGTTCAATCGTACCCATCTGGATAATTTTATATTCAAGTGCTAAACTGCGAACACCATGAACGATAGGAAAAATTCCTCCTTTCTTTATATCCAATTGATTTGCATAAGATTTATCGACAATAAAAGTCGCAAATAAACTCAATGGCGTTTCAAATGAAAGCGTTGGTTTAGCAAAATAAGAAAAAAAGGCTTGGTTATCTTGTAAACGTTCATACAAATACTTTTTCGCTTCATCAAGCAATGTGACATCACCTGCCACCGCTTTTGCGTCACAAAAAATCGCCAATTCCAAAGGATATTTAAACTCAATCACCCACTGAAAAATTTGTTCTTTAAACCCTTTTAAAGAACGACACCAAGACTCATTATTCACCATAATTTTACCTTGGCAAGCCGGGTAACCAAAATCTATCAGCGTTTCAGTCAACTCTTGAGTCATTTTTTCTAAATCCTGACAAACAAAACCATCCCGCAAAATAATGGCATTATCCTGATCCGTTTTCAGAATTTGCTCCCCTCGCCCCTCGCTGCCCATCACAATGAAACAAGAATTATCTAACAATGCTGGCGGTGCTATAAACGCATACAATTTTTTTAAAACTTGTTGATTTAATTCCGTCAGCCATTGCATTAAGTATTTTATTTTCATACCATTAGCATTAAACGCTTTAATCATATTCGTCATATTCTGACTGGCTACCTTCAATTGCGCTTTATTTTGAGCACGATCAATCTGCACTGCAACAAGGCGGGTATGATTAGACAAGTAACTCAACAAATCAATCTGTTCTAATACTCCAATAATTTCATGATCCTGCTCAATCAATAAATGTTTAATTGAATTGCGGAGCATAACCAACAAAGCATGAAGCAAAAATTCATCGCGCCCTAAACTAATGAGCTCATAAGAAGCAATATGCGCAATAGGATTATCTATAGAGTAACGTTGTAATACCACATGATCTCGCAAATCTTTATCGGTGACAATGCCGATGCCCTTATCAGTTTTTACTAAAATAAAACTACTTTTCTGATGTGTCATCATTTGCACAGCGTCATAAACGGAAGACTCCGCTTCAACAAAAACTGGGGTTTGCAGATAAATATCTTTGATTTTAGCCACCATGAATGACGCTAATTCGGTATTATTGCGTTGTTCAATCAGGCTATTAAGCCGTTTAGACAAATCTTGAGAATAAAATCTTTTTAACGCATCATTATTTTGAATGAAATTTAAAAAGAGTGTTTTAGGCAAAATATAGCAAATCAACTCTTCTCGCACGATAAAATCGTTTTTACTTGTTCCATCTAACAATGACATCGCGTCAAAAGAATCTTGGGAAACATAAACAGAAACGATTTCATCATCGCGGGTTTCTTGCACGATACCTTTAATAATAATATAAAGTGCATTTGGAGAAGTCTCTTGTCGAATTAAATACTCCCCTTTCCTAAAGTAAGCAATATCCATGGCATCAACAACCGCTTTCAGTTCAGGCTCTCGTAATTTATCAAACGGTGGAATATGAGAAAGAAAGGCTTTTTGTTCTAGGATGCTCATTTTCAGTTACCAGTTCTTCTCAACTTGACAATGATCGAGGCAAAAGTTTGCTCCGCAAACTTTTGCCTCGATCACATTAGCAGGAGTACAAGGCGAACCTGGTACAAATTTCGCCGGAAACTAATGATAACGCGGCTTTTATGGGAACGAGACAAACGATGAGTGCCAACGTGTGGGAACCCAAAAAACTAGCATGGAGAGGGTGCATTGGAACGCACCCGTTAAGCTAACTATGTTCATAAGCATCTCTGAATAGCTAAACGAAAACCAAGCGTGTGTAAAAACGAATTAATCTCATATAAATCGGAATTAGGCTTTCGTGAACCCCTCTTATTAGTTTCGTCTTGGCTGAATTTTACCCTTTCAATCAGTTGAGACGTAACGGCTTGCGCTTCAGCAACATGTTTCAAAGCCATCTGAAAAGCTTCTGGATCGTAATCTTCAAATGCAGCATCAAGATATTCTGCAGCTTCTTGAGGATCACGGAGTGCTTCTATTAATTCTGCATGATAATTTTTACCCATTATTACCCCCATAATCATGCCAATAAGTCTTGGCTTTATGAATATCCACCTGTTGTGTGCTTTTGTCACCACCACACAATAATAGAACGATTGTCAAACCTACTTTTCCAAAATAGACTCGATAACCGGGCCCATAATCAATACGAAGCTCATAAACACCTTCACCTACTGACTTACTATCACCAAAATGGCCTCGTATAAGCCTATCAATGCGGACACGATTTACTGTTAAACTAAGCCTGTAAAGTTTCCAGTACAGACTCGTCTTCAAAACGGTACGT
>JAOZVH010000144.1 GCA_029938235.1 Bacteroidales bacterium | reverse complement strand
AAAAAAAAAGAAAAAAAACTTTTTACCATACTAAATTGAGTGGATACTTTTTTTTTTCAAAAAACGGCATTTTTTTATGAATTTTTATAATTTATAAAAATTTTTTTTTCAAAAAACGCCAATTTTTTATGAATTTTATAATTTAAAAAAAAATTTTTTTTTCAAAAAACGGCATTTTTTTATGAATTTTATAATTTAAAAAAAAATTTTTTTTTCAAAAAACGCCAATTTTTTATGAATTTTTATAATTTAAAAAAAAATTTTTTTTTCAAAAAACGGCATTTTTTTAATGATTTTATTTTAATAAAAAAAAATTCCAAAAGTTTTTAATCTTTTGGAATTTTAAATTAAAAAATTTTTAAAAATTAAGAAAAATTCGCACACAGAAATTCTCTATTCATACGAGCAATATTTGAAATGGAAATTTCTTTTGGACATTCCACTTCACAAGCTCCGGTATTTGTACAATTACCAAAACCTGCTTCATCCATAGTTTTTATCATATTTAGAACTCTTATTTTTGCTTCTGTTCTACCTTGTGGCAATAAAGCAAATTGGGAAACTTTCGCAGAAACAAATAACATAGCAGAGGAGTTTTTACAATTTGCAACACAAGCCCACAAGCTATACAAGCAGCAGCATCCATAGATAAATCAGAATTTTCCTTAGAAATAGGAATAGAATTTGCGTCTGGAATACCTCCGGTGTTTACCGAAATATATCCTCCGGATTGCATAATATTATCAAAAGCATCTCTATTTACCATTAAATCCTTAATAATAGGAAAACCTCTGGAACGCCAAGGCTCTATAGTAATAATGTCTCCGTCAGAGAATTTTCTCATATGAAGCTGACAAGTTGTAATTCCTTCGTCTGGACCGTGGGCTCTACCATTAATGTATAAACTACACATTCCACAAATTCCCTCTCTACAATCATGGTCAAAAGCAATGGGTAACTGAATTTTATTTACAAGTTGTTCGTTTAGAATATCTAACATTTCTAAAAAAGAACTGTCCGGAGAAATATCTTTCACCTCATAAGTAACAAATTTACCCTGAGCTTTCTCATTTTCTTGTCTCCAAATTTTTAAAGTCAAATTCATAACAATTATTTTTTATAATTTCTTTGTTTCACTTCAATATTTTCATAGCTAAGCACATCTTTATGCAAGATATGTTCTTTATTTTCACCAGCATATTCCCAAGCAGCAGCATAAGTAAAATTCTTATCATCACGTTTTGCTTCTCCTTCATCAGTTTGATACTCTTCTCTAAAATGTCCTCCGGAAGATTCATCTCTATGTAAAGCATCTTTTGCCATTAATTCGCCAAGTTCTAAGAAATCTGCAAGACGATAAGCCTTTTCCAACTCTGTATTTAAAGAATTTATTTCGCCTGGAATTCTTAAATTTGTCCAAAATTCTTTTTTCAAAGATTTGATTTTTTCCAAAGCAAGTTCCAAACCTTTTTTATTTCTCGCCATACCAACATTATCCCACATTGTAATTCCCAATTCTTTATGAATAGAATCTACTGAACGTTTACCTTTTATGCTCATTAATTTATCAAGCAATAATTTAACATCTTTTTCTGCTTTTTTAAATTCTGGCAAATTAGTATCCATTCTTGCTACGCCAATTTGGTCAGCGAGATAATTTTGAATGGTGTAAGGAAGAACAAAATATCCATCTGCAAGACCTTGCATCAAAGCAGAAGCACCAAGACGATTTGCTCCGTGGTCAGAGAAGTTTGCTTCGCCAACAACAAATAAACCTTTTACGGTACTCATCAATTCATAATCAACCCAAACACCACCCATAGAATAATGAATAGCTGGATAAATTTTCATAGGAGTTTCATAAGGATTATCATCAGTAATTTTTCCATACATTTGGAATAAATTACCATACCTTTGTTCTATAGTATTTTTTCCAAGACGTTCAATGGCAGATTTGAAATCCAAATAAACACCTTTTCCAGTTTTTTCTATACCAAAACCAGCATCACATCTTTCTTTTGCCGCTCTGGAAGCAACATCTCTCGGAACAAGATTACCAAAAGCAGGATAGCGTCTTTCGAGATAATAATCTCTATCTTCTTCTTTTAAACTTTCTGGTTTTAATTGTCCTTTGCGAATTTTCTCAGCATCAGATTTTTTCTTAGGAACCCAAATTCTACCGTCATTTCTAAGACTCTCACTCATCAAAGTTAATTTAGATTGAAAATCTCCGTGAACAGGTATGCAAGTTGGATGAATTTGAACGAAACAAGGATTTGCAAAATAAGAACCTTTTTTATGCGCTTTCCACGCAGCACTTACATTAGAACCCATTGCATTGGTAGATAAGAAAAATACATTTCCATAACCTCCAGTTGCAAGAACCACAGCATGACCAAAATGACTTTCTATTTTTCCTGTTACAAGATTTCTAACAACTATACCTCTGGCTCTTCCATCAACAATAACAATATCCATTAATTCTGTACGATTGTACATGTCTACCGTCTTTTTATTTACTTGACGACTTAAAGCACTATAAGCACCAAGTAACAATTGCTGACCTGTTTGACCTCTGGCATAAAAAGTCCTAGAGACTAAAGCTCCACCAAAAGAACGATTATCTAATAAACCACCGTAATCTCTCGCAAAAGGAATTCCCTGTGCAACTCCCTGGTCAATAATACTATTACTAACTTCCGCAAGACGATAAACATTAGATTCTCTCGCCCTATAATCACCACCTTTTACAGTATCATAAAATAAACGATAAACACTATCACCATCATTAGGATAATTTTTTGCGGCGTTAATTCCACCTTGTGCTGCTATACTGTGAGCTCTTCTTGCACTATCTTGGTAACAAAAATTTTTCACTTTGAAACCAAGCTCCCCAAGACTTGCTGCTGCAGAAGCTCCTGCAAGTCCAGTTCCAACAACAATAATATCTAACTTTCTTTTGTTAGCTGGATTTACTAAGTTTTGATGGTTTTTATATTCCGTCCATTTGTCGAATAATTTGCCACCAGGAACTTTTGAATTTAATATTGCCATAATTTATATTATAAAATTTTTTTCAAATGATTTTAAAACTAAGAAATAAGAAAATAAATTGGAATAATAGAAAAACCAACTCCAATAATTACAGCATATAAAATACTTATCTTTTCTAATATCGGTCGTAAATTAGAATTATTCATACCAAGAGTTTGCAAAGCAGACCAAAGTGAATGACGTAAATGTAAAGCAAGTAAAACAGCTCCAATAACATAAATCACAGCATACCACCATTCTTTAAATAAACCAGTAACCAATGGATATGCATTGTCCATTTCTATACCTTCGTGAACAACTTTTGGTAATTCTCCGCCTACTCCAAACTTCATTTTGAAAAAGAAATTCACAAGATGTAATAGTATAAAAATAAGAACTAATCCACCAAGAACATACATATTTCTTGAAGACCAACTACTACTTTCTGACTGGTCGACAACAGCATAAGCTTCTGGTCTTGCTTTTTGATTTTGCAAAGTTAATATCGTTGCATAAATAATATGAAAGATAAAACCTGCAGCAAGCACTGGCTCCATTAAATGCATTAATGGATTTGTTGCCATAAAATGCACCGCTTTATTGTATGCTTCTGGTCCAACTAACAAAAGCAAATTTAAAAGCAAATGAACCAGTATAAATGTTATCAGAAATAAACCCGATAGGCTCATTATTAATTTCTGACCTACTGACGAACTAAAAAGCTTCTTCATAAGATTTTCATTTTAATTAAAAATTATTATAAAAATTTCGTAATTGTATATATATTTTTTTTAAAAAACAAATTTTTTTCAATATTTTTAATTATTTTTTTTTTAGATTATAAATCTAAAATAAAAGTCATTTTTTTTTCATTTCTCATAACTTCTATTGTGATCCTATCACCAACTTTAAAAGTTTTTAATCGGTTCATATAATCGTGAATATTATTTATTTTTTTATCTTCCATAGAAATAATAATATCACCTTTTAATAAACCATATTTTTCCGCTGTTCCACCTTTAACAACTGCATCTACTCGCATTCCATTTTTTTCTATTCCTGAAAAATCCGGAACTATACTTAATTTCACTTTTAAATTATGTCTTCTTGTTTCGCTTTTTGCAATTTCTGTTGCTATAAAATTTATTTTTTTATCATTTCGTAGAATGTCATTTGAAATTTCAAATGCAAGATTAGCAACATGTTTTAATCCGTCGAAATTAATAATTTCTATATCGTCAGCAGGAGTATGATATTTATCATGAACTCCGGTAAAAAAATATAAAACAGAAATGTCTTCGAGAAAAAAAGATGCGTGGTCAGAAGGTCCGTATCCGCTTTCCATTTTTTGCAAATTGAAATAATTATCTTTTGAATATTTATCTAATAAAATATTCCATTCTTTAGCCGTACCTATTCCGCCAACAGTTAAATCTTTTGTCATTGTATCCAAACAACCTATCATATCCAAATTTATCATGGCATTAATTTTTTTCAAATCTACAGGAGGATTTTTTACGAAAAATTTTGAACCAATTAAACCAATTTCTTCTGCACCAAAAGCAATAAAAATTATACTTCTTTTTGGTTTTTCTTCTTGATTTGCAAATTTTTCTGCAATTTCCAAAATAGAAGCGATACCTGAAGCATTATCATCTGCACCGTTATGAATTGCAATGGTATCAGGTTTTCTTGAACCAGAACCTTCGCCACCCATTCCAAGATGGTCATAATGTCCACCTATTACAATAAATTCATTTTTTAAATTTTCGTCAGCACCTTCTAATAAAGCAACAACATTTTGTGTTTTCACAATATTTTGCTCCATTCCAACAGAAATTTCCACATTAGATGAAGTTGCAAAATTTTTTGGCTTTTTATTTTCAGAACAAAATTTTTCTAAATCTTCTACACTTTCATTTTTCAGAATTTTATTTGCAAGATTTCTTGTCATTTGAACAATTAAAATACCTGCATCAGACGAACTTTTATCAAAATAAAACTCTTTTAATTTATCTTTTTTTTCAAATTTTTCGCCGGAAACAAAAATAACCCCTTTTGCACCTTTATCTTTTGCTGTCAAAGCTTTGGAACGCTCAGAACTAAAATTAAAAAGAATGTCAGAATATTCTTTTACCTCTGGTTCACCCCTTAAAATCATTGCAATTTTTCCTTTTACATTTATGTTTTCGTAATCATTCCAAACAACACTGTCTTCATTTACATCTAAACCATATCCGCAAAAAACAACTTCGCTTTTCAAAGTTCCATTTTTAGAAAAACTTATTGGATAAAAATCTTTTTCTAAAATTCCATTATTTTTTTCAAAATTTAAAGAATTTTTTCCACTTATAAGTTTCAAACTGTTAGTTACATCAAAATGTTGAAAACCATTTTCATATAATAATTTCAAATTCAAAGACTTAAATTTGTCTCTTATGTAACTTGCAGATTTTTTACCTTCTAAAGTTCCTGTTCCTCTACCTTTCATTTCGTCAGAAGCAAGAAATGAAATATGAGATTTTAATTCTTCAACGGTTATTTCTGGATTTCCCTTTTTTTTTTCTTTACAAGAATGTAAAGAAAAAAAAGAAAGAAATAAAAAATATAAAATTATTTTTTTCATTTTTTTAATATTTTTATAAAATGCAATGTTAATAAAAAAATATTTATTATGATAAATTTCAGAAAATCAAATTTTAATGAAGATTATGCAGAAATTCTTATTGACAATAATCAAAAAGTTATAAAATTAATTTGGAAGACTTATGTAAATTTTGAAGAATATAAATTTACTTTTGAAAACGCATATAAAATAAGTAAGCGAAATAAATTGAAGTTTTGGATTTCTGATATGAGAAATGGAAAGGCTGTTACTATTAAAGCACAAAAATGGTTGCGAAATATTTTTATTCCTAAAATAGTTCAGCTTGGTTTCACGAAAATTGAATTATTGTAGAAAAAAATATCTTCAGAAAAGTTTACTCTGATTACGTAAAAGAGATAATTAGTTTGAATGGAGTAAAATTAATGTATATGGAGGAGAAGAAGAAAAAACAACCAAATTTTAATGATTTTTTATAATTAAAAAAAAATTTTTTGAAAATTTGTCCAAAATTTTAATATTTTCAATAAAAAAATTTTTTGAAAAATGACCAAAATTTTAAGGTTTTTAATTAAAAAAATTTTTCAAAATTCGTCCAAAATTTTAATGTTTTTTAATTTCAAAATAAAAAAAAATTTTTCAAAATTCGTCCAAAATTTTAATGTTTTTCAAAAAATTTTTTCAAAAAATTATAAAATTTTATAATTAAAAAACCATTTTATTTGAAGAATATAAAATTTGAATGTAAATTATATATTTTTTAATAAATTTTATTTATTTTTCACATTATCGTAATAATAATTTTCCAATAATTCTGAAGCTAATTTCATTAAGTCAATATCTGAATTTAAAACCATTCTTTGACTTCTTTTTGCAAAGGAACAGGAATGTGAATAACAGGTTTTAATTGCTTCAATTCTTCTTCTGTTAATTCTGGGTCGTCAGAATAATCTATGTCATCATCATTGTAATTAACTAAATTTTCAGGAACACGAAAACCATGACGATTTAATAAAAGAACTTCTTTAAATTCAAGTATTTCATTTTTAAAATCAATGTTTATGATACTTGGATTTTGTCCTTTTTCTAAGAATTCAATTAATTTTTTCCAATATATTGTTTTTATTTCCATTATTTGATGTTTTTTTTTTGATTGTTATATAATTTACGTTCTTTTTTACTTCTGATCGAGCTGATATAATACGAATAGCAGTTATTCTCATAGTATAAATAACAGATAAAATTAAATTCAATATTTTACCTATTATTTTGATACGAGTTTCTCCATGTTTTGAATTAGAAAATTCTAATTTATTTTCATCTTTGAAGATTTCTGTTGATTGTTGAAAATCAACATCATGTTTTTCTATATTGGACTTATTTTTATTTTCGTCCCATTCATACTTTGAATAAAAAATTTTAATATTTTAAAAACTCAAAATTAATTTTTTTTTTTGAAAAAAAAAATAATTTTATGAATTTGAAATTTTTCAATTTTATTTGAAAAATATATAATTTTAAATTTTGGAAAAAATAACAGGAATAATTTTAGCGGGCGGAAAAAGTCGTCGCATGGGTGAAAATAAGGCTATTTTAAAAATTAAAAATAAAACATTGATAGAAATGGTTTTCGATCAGATGAAAAAAGTTTGTGATGAAATTATTATTAGCTCTAATACAAATGAATATGATTTTTTAAAAGCAAAAAATATAAAGGATATTTATGAAAATATTGGTGGAATAGGTGGAATTTATTCCTCTTTGAAAAATAGTAATAATGAAAAAAACTTAATTATTAGCTGCGATACACCTTTCATAAATTATAAATTTTTAGAATTTTTAATAAAAAAATCTGGAAATTATGAAATTACAATTTGCAAATATGAAAATCAAATTCAATATTTAATTGGAATTTATCAAAAAAAAAATATTATTAAAATAAAAGAAGAAATTTTAAAAAAAAATTATTCTTTAAGAAAAATTATTTCTAAATTTAATTGTCAAATAATAGAAATAAATTCTATAATGAAATTTTTTAATAAAAATTTATTCGCAAATTTGAACACAAAAAAAGATTATTTAAAATATAAAGATGAAACATATTTCTGAAACTTTGAAATTATATAAAAAAAATTTATTGAAAAATGATAAATTTTTAAATATTCACATTAAAAAACTTTGGGAATTAATTCTCGGTGAAACAGTTGCTTTTTATACGAAAAAAATTGTCCTAAATAAAAATAAAGTATATGTTTCGCTAAGTTCTTCTTCTTAAAAAATGAAATATCTTTTTTAAAAAAAGATATTATTATAAAATTAAATGAAAAAATCGGGAAAAATTTAATAGAAGAAATAATTATTTATTAAATTTTAATTAAAAAAAATTTTCCTCAAAAATTGCGTTTTTTTTTTAATTATTTCAAAAAAAAATTTTTTCCCAAAATGGCGTTTTTTTTTAATTATTTTGAAAAAAAATTTTTTCCCAAAATGGCGATTTTTTTTAATTATTTCAAAAAAAAATTTTTTCCCAAAATGACGATTTTTTTTAATTATTTTGAAAAAATTTTTTCTCAAAAAATGGCGTTTTTTTTTAATTATTTCAAAAAAAAATTTTTTCCCAAAATGGCGTTTTTTTTTAATTATTTCAAAAAAAAATTTTGGTTATCTAACATTTTGTGATAGGAAATTTTTCGCACATAAAAAATGTGAAAAGATTATGATTCATCGTCCACGATGATTTTGTGTATATTAAATGAAAACATTTAAAGTATTGATTTTTAATGTTTTAAAAAAACAGAATCATGGAGTTGCTTTTTATACGAAAAAAATTGTCCTAAATAAAAATAAAGTATATGTTTCGCTAAGTTCTTCTTCTTAAAAAATGAAATATCTTTTTTAAAAAAAGATATTATTATAAAATTAAATGAAAAAATCGGGAAAAATTTAATAGAAGAAATAATTATTTATTAAATTTTAATTAAAAAAAATTTTCCTCAAAAATTGCGTTTTTTTTTTAATTATTTCAAAAAAAAATTTTTTTCCAAAATTGCGTTTTTTTTTAATTATTTTGAAAAAAAATTTTTTCCCAAAATGACGATTTTTTTTAATTATTTCAAATAAAAATTTTTTTCCAAAATGACGATTTTTTTTAATTATTTTGAAAAAATTT
>JAOZVH010000015.1:14543-27351 GCA_029938235.1 Bacteroidales bacterium | reverse complement strand
TCTAAATTATCATTTTCGTCCTTATTTTCCCAATGTCCCCAATCAATTTGGTTTATATCTCGTATAGTTCCGTCGGGTCTTTTCTTGGAATTTTTCAAAGACAATTCGTCTACAGGATACAAATTTTTTGTATTAAAATAATTTTCCAGCAAAATAATAAATGGTCTCTTTATTGAAATTTCATTTGTCGTTCCGCCGAAACGCTTAGCTTTTTCAAGATTTCTATAATATTCGTTGATTTGTTTTTTTGACATAATTTTTTATAATTTTAATTTTTTTTTTTCAAATTCGTTCAAAATTTTAACATTTTTTAAAATTAAAAAAAAATTCCCCAAAAAACGCCAAAATTTTAATATTTTATTAAAAAAAAATTCCCAAAAAACGCCAAAATTAATATTTTATTAAAAAAAATGTTTTTTTTAATTTTTAAAATTATAAAAATTTGTACGTTTTTTGAAAAATATTTTTTTTAAATTATAAAAATCATTAAAATTTGTACGTTTTTTTGGAAAAAATATTTTTTTTAAATCATTAAAATTTTGTACGTTTTTTGAAAAAAAATTAAATATTCTTTTTCAAATTAAAAAAAAAGTTATTTTTGAAAATCTTCAAAAATATTATTTTTATTAAAAAAAAAATTTTCTTTTTCTGATTCATGAAGCAATGCAATTAATTTTTCATTTTTCTCATTTGCTTTATTTTTCATAAATTGCTTAATTCCAGATTCAGAAACACCAGATAATTTTGTTTTTAAAAAAAACTCTAATGTATTTTTTAAATTATTCTTTTTATCTTTCAATAGATATTTAATCATTAAAATATTTCTCAAATTAATATCTAAATTTAAATTGTAACTTTTACGCTTCTCATATTTTGGAATATAATTAGAATACTTATTTTCTAATTCTTTAAAATCAATATTTTTATCATCTAATATTTCAGAAATAGCCCACTTAATTGCTTCAGCTCTTTTTTTATTAGATAATTTATTTCCAAATTTCATATTCGCAATGATCAACAAATTAGATATATTAGCTTTGATTTTATCTTTATCAAAATTATCAAAATCCAAAGCAATCATATAAATTTCAAAAAATAAGTTTAAATTTCTATTAAATAGAGAATCTTCTGCTTGATTTTTTAATACTGTTTTCCTAAAGGTATTTTTTATAAAATCTTTTTTAAGTCCTACATTTTTTAATGTTTTTAATCTACTATTTAGACTTGTCAATTTTCTATAATTACTCTTATTAAAAATAAGAACACAATGTTTTATTTTATCATCACCTTTTGCATCATCTTTAAGATATTCTATAAATTCTACATATGATAAAATCATATTCATATTATAAAAACTTAAAATACCTGTTTCTCGCATCAAATTTTTTAACCTATTATTCAAATTAATAGGTCTTTTATTAGAAAAATCTTTAAAAGCATTTTCTAATTTAAGTTTATACCCTTTACTTTTATCAACAGGCATTTTAATATCTGTAAAAAGGTTGGATTTAATATTATCTATTATATTTTCAGAATTCATAGCCATTTTAATTATAAATCATTTAAAAAATGTTTAAATTCTTCTTTTTGAACATTAACAAAAGAAAAATAATTATCTGTATCTTTTTTATTAATTAATTCTTTTTTTATTTCATCAAATCTTAATTTGATAGTATTCCTATTTTTTAATATAAAATCATTATCAAATTTTTCTATATTATATTTCAATGAAATATAAAAAATATCAGCTAATTCTGCTAAGTATTCTAGCTTTTTATTATTATTTTTATTTTCAATAAAAGCAAAAAATGGAGTATTAATTTTACTAGTATCTTTTTTTAAAAAATAGATACTATCTATAATTTTAGATATTTTTTCAAATTTATCTATTTTATTATCATAAATAACTTGTTCATTTATCGCTTTCATGGATATTTTTTTAATCCAATCTATTTCTTTACTTTTAATTTCTTCGTCTATAAAAGATAGCATCAGATACAAAATTCTAAGATTCATTCCTCCTTTTTTATCTTTTACTAACTTCCTAAATGAACCATTTTTTTTAAAAGTACCGTATGCAAATAATTTCCAAATAACTACTTTTTCAGGTTCTATTCCTATTTCTTTTGTTAGATTTTTAACTTCTTTTACCAAAGGAGAATAAGAAAAATTCATAATAATATCAGCTTTACTAACAGGAATAGGATCAACATTTAAATCTAAAAAAACTTTAGTAGCAAAATATTCATCATTTTTCGTTAATTGTTCTTCATCAATAATGAGAATATTTAAGTTATAAAAACTTATTTCTCTATAAATTTCCTCTCCTAAATCACGTCTATATTTTCCGTCTAACATTTTTAATTCATCATACTGACCACTTAAATTTAGTTTAAAATCATTGTCTAAGAATTTAATAACAGATAAAATTCTTTGCTGTCCATCAATAATTTCATATTTTCCATTCTTACTAAGTAATACAACAGATGGGATTAAACGTTTTAATAAAATAGTTTCTATTACTTTTGAAGCTTTTCGCCATCTTTTTTCACCGTAAGTGTAAGCTCTTTGGTAATTTTTGATGCTTAAATCACCAGAACGATATAAATTAGCAATCCTACTAATATCAAAACTATCTTTTTGACAAAGAATTTGTTCTCCTATACCTTTTTCTTTCTTAAATTTTTCATATTTTTCAAAAAAACTTAACATAATTTTATTATTTTAAATATTAATTTTGACAAAAATAATATTATTTTTTTAAATAAAAAAAAATCGTGAAAAATTCGGCATTTTTTTGAAAAATTTTTTTTAATTTCAAATTTCAAATTATTAAAATTTTAGGCGATTTTTGAAAAAAATTTTTTTTAACATTTGTTTCTACCAAACATGGAGGTTAAAAAAGAATACCAATGTTGTTTTTTTTAAAATTAAAAATATTAAAATTTTGGACGATTTTTGAAAAAAAATTTTTTTTGAAATTAAAAAATATTGAAATTTTGGACGTTTTTCGAAAAAAAATTTTTTAACATAACATTGGTATTCTTTTTTAACACCAATGTTTGTTTTAATTTAAAATTTTGGACGAATTTTGAAAAAAAATTTTGGGCGATTTTTTGAAAAAATTTTTTTTTTTGAAATTAAAAAATGTTTAAATTTTGGACGAATTTTGAAAAAAATTTTTTTTATTTTGAAATTAAAAAAAATTGAAATTTTGGACGATTTTTGAAAAAAAAATTTTTAATTGTAAAAAATTGGCATTTTTTTGAAAAAAATCTTGCGATTGGGTGGTGTTTTCACCGTAGTTATAAATTTATGATGAATAATTAATTGTGCAGCAAAAACACACGCATGCGCATGATTATTTTTTAAAATTGAAATCTTTTTCTTGTATAGATAATGTATCTATAATATAATTATAATTTTCCCAGAATTCTGGGTCATATTTTAATTTTTCTTGAAGATTAAGATTTTTATCAAAATCTTTTTCGTTTTTTTCTATTTTCTTAAAATTTTCTATATATATTCTATTTATTAATAATTGATCACTTCCTTTTACTAAATCAGAAAGTGTTCTATATTCTGTTGTATCTTTCGATTTAATTACATAATTATAAGAAATATAAGATAAAAATAATTTCCCTTTATAATCTTTATATTCTATTTTTTTTTGAGCTAAAAAATTATCAAACTTAGATTGTGAATCTCTAAAATATTCTATTCCTATAATTGCGTAATCTTTTTGGCGAATGTAAATATCTCCGTAAATTTTTGTTTTAGTAGAACCAAAAAAACTTGTTCTATCTTTTTTTCTAGAAAAAAAGATTTTATAAATTAAATCATCATTATATGTGAATTTTGATTTTATTTTAAAATCATAAATTTTATTTTTTCTTTTTTTTAAAAAATTCGCTCGAAAAGTATGATAACGAAATATATTATTAGTCATTGTTGGTTTTAATTGATTTCCATAAATTGATAGAAAAGGAAACGAGAGTTTACTATTAAAATCATTTTCCTTTTTTATACCTAAAATTTCGAAGTTTTCATCAATTTTTGAACTACCATGTATTTTTTTATATTTTGGTGTATAGATTTTTACAGCAGCTTCTGTTCTCATTTTTTCTAAGCTTCTGCCTAAATCCTTATAATACTTATGGTCTTTTTTAAAAAATTCATCGTTTTTTGAAAAAAAATAAGCCTCCATTAAATGTTCTTTCGTATAATAATTATCAGGAATTTTTTTTACTGCTTTATTGACAATTTCTCTAGCTGTTATTCTTTTATTTTTAATTGTAATTGATTCTAATTCAATACTGCTTTTTTTTAAATAAAAGAAATTAAATTTTCTGTCTTTAAAATTTAATTCATTAATTGGTTTTTTCAATTGTTCATATCCCATATAAGAAATATTCAAAGTATCATTTTTAAATTTTTCTAAAAACTTAAAAATAAATTGTCCTTTTTCATTGCTTAAAGTTCCTATATATTGATTTTGAATACTAATACTTGCAAAAGCAAGAACTTTTTCGGTATTTTGTTCTTTGACAACTCCTCTAACAGAAATGTAATTTTGAGATTTTAATAAAAAAATATTATTAAAAATAATCAGAATAAAAAAACATAAAAAAACTTTTTTCATAAAAAATTAATTTTAAATATTTTACAAAAATAAATAAAAAATTAAATAAAAAATTATTTTTTCAAAAATGACAATTTTTTTAAGACTTTTTTTGAAAAAATAATTTTTTAAAATTTTAATTAAAAAAAAAAAATCAAAAAAAAACGTCCAAAATTTTAATAATTTTTAATTTCAAAATAAAAAAAATTTTTTTCAAAAATCGTCCAAAATTTTAATATTTTTTAATTTCAAAATAAAAAAAATTTTTTTCAAAAATCGTCCAAAATTTTAATGTTTTTCAAAAATTTTTTTTCAAAAAATGTCCAAAATTTTAATGTTTTTTATTTTGAAAATTAAAAAAATTTTTTTAAAATTCGTCCAAAATTTTATGATTTTTTATTTTGAAATAAAAAAATTTTTTTTCAAAAAATCGCCAAAATTTTAATATTTTTTATTTTGAAATAAAAAAAAATTTTTCAAAAATCGCCCAAAATTTTAATATCTTTTATTTCAAATTATAAAAATTTTTTTTCAAAAATCGCCCAAAATTTTAATATTTTTTATAATTAAAAAAATTTTTTTTTCAAAAAATCGCCGAAATTTTAATGATTTTTAATTTGAAATTATTAAATTTTTTATTTTATAAAATCATAAATATTTCTGTAAACCATTGAAAATCAAGAACTGGTATAAATGGTTTTTTATCCCAATTATGTGGTAAATGAATAAATACAACAAAAAAACAATTTTTACAACTACATTTTAAACTTCACCACATTTAATATTTTATTAATTTTTATCTACATATTTTTGTATAAAAAATTTAAAATTATGTTCTATTTTAAAATCAAAAATATTGCTTTAAAAAGTATTTTTATAATTATAATGTTTTTTGTTTCTGTGCTTTCATTTTCACAAAATAAAACTCATAAATATAATTTAGAAAATTATATAAAAGTTGTAGAAGAAAATAATCTTCAAATAAAAATATCAAAAAATCAATTGGATTTTTCTCAATTATCAAAAAAAGAAGCTTTATCTGCATTACTTCCTCAAATTAATTTTCAAGGAAATGTAAAGCATAATTTTAGTGATCAATATATGTATTTAGAACTTCCAGATTATGATAATATAGATTTAACCACAGGCGAAATTCCATCACGTTTGCAAAAATTTAAAAGTGGTTTTGAAAATGATTTTCAAGCTCATCTCATTTTGGAACAAAATTTATTCGTTTTGAAAAATATATATGATTTAAAAGTTTCTCAAATTTATTCAGAAATTGGAACTTTAGAACACAAAGAAAAAACAAATGAAATAATTAGCAAAGCAAAAAAAGCATTTATTCAAACACGTTTAATGCAAGAAGTATTCGAACTAAATAAAGTATCAAAAAAAAATGCAGAAGAAAATTATTTAGATGCGAAAAATAAATTTGAAAATAAATTAATTTCTGAACTTGAAATGCTTCAAGCAAAATTACGTTGGGAAAACGAAATACCCAAAATAAAACAAGCAAAAAGAAATTATTTAATATTATTAGCCAATCTAAAAATAATTGCAGGAATAAATTATAAAGACTCAATGATTATTGAACATAATTTATCGTCCTACGAATTTAATTCTAAAAATATAAATGAAAAAGAAGCAATAAATAAACGTAATGATTATAAAATGTTGGAAAAGAATTATGAATTACAAAATGAAATAATTTATAAAGAAAAATCAGAATATTTGCCAACAATAAGTTCACAACTTGGATACAGTTATCTAAGTAATTCTGATAAATGGGACTTAGATGAAAACAAAAATAAATATTTTTATGCAGGAATTACTCTAACAATTCCGATATTTTCTGGCGGATACAGAAATACACAACTTAGTAAAGCAAAAATAAATTTCAATAATGCAAAACTAAATAAGCAAGAAGCAGAATTAAGTATGGCAATTGAAATTCAAAATTTACAAATGAAAATGTCCGAAGAATATAAAATAATTCTTGCTGCCGAATCTACCGTAAAAACGGATCAAAAAGCATATAAACTTGCTAATGAAAATATAAGTACAGGATTAATTTCACAAATAGATTTAAAAATAATTAGCGAAGATTTAAAAAAAGCACAAATCAATTTGTATTATTCTGTTTATAATTATTAATGTACAAAAATAGATTATAATAAATCTATTGGAAATTATTAATTTAAAAAATTTAAAAAAAATGACCAAAACATTAAAAAAAAATTTTATGAGTTTTAGAAAAACAGCATTATTAATATTTTCTATTTTTTTACTATTTTCTTGCGAAAATGAAAAATTAAAAACAAAAAAAGAAAATGAATTTCCTGTTGAAGTTGAAATTCTAAAAAGCAAAGAACGAGTTAGAAAAATTGAATATTTTGGAATAATTAGTTCTAAAATTATCAATTATAGTTTTTTAACAGCAGGTAGAGTGAAAAGTGTTTTTGTTCGCAAAAATCAATATGTAAAGAAAGGCACAAAATTAATGCAGTTGGAAACTACGGGTTTTAATCTGGCATTAAATGCTTCTAAAAATCAAGAAAAACAAGCAGAAAGTGCTTATTTAGAAGCAAATAAATATTTTCTAAAATTAGAAAAAGTGTTTAAATCTGGTGGAATATCTGAAACTGATTTGGAAAAATCTAAATTAGATAGAGATATAAAAATGAAAGATTGGGAACAAAGTAAAATTAATAAAGAAGCTAAAAATGAAGATTTTAAACAAGCAACTTTAATTGCTCAAACTAATGGAATTGTTTCTGATATAATTCCTAAAATAGGCGAACTTGTTGATGCCGGAGCAGAAACAATAATTATACAAGGTGAAGGTATATTTGCTGAAACCGCTATTTCACAAAAAGATTTAGAATATATTAAAACTGGAACAAAAGCAATAGTAAAAATTAAAAATCATAAAAGTGAAGGTCTTGTAAGTTATATTTCTGGTTTGCCTGATTTTCAAACTTTTAGGCATACTGTTAAAATTGATTTTTCTCCAAGCAATAGGATAAAAAACACAACTATCGGTCAAACGGTTAAAATTTATTTCGAAACAAATACAGTTAAAGGCATTTGGATAGCTATTAAATATATTTCAAATGATGGACAAGATTTTGTTAATGTAGTGGAAAATAACAGATTACGAAAAAAGAAAATTCAAATTATTGATTTTTCTGGAGATGAAGTCAGGGTTTTGGGTTTAAAAGAAAACGAGAAACTAATAACAAAAGGAGGATTAAGTATAAAAGAAGCTTATAAAGTAAAAGTTTCTAATCAATAAAATAAAACCCAAAATGAAAAAAATATTAAAGGATAGTATATTATCAGTACCAATAAAACAAAGTAAAATTACTTTATTTATGACGGTTGTCATTGCAATTATTGGTGGTTATTTCTATTATTTTTTACCAAAGCAAGAAAATCCAGATATTGCTGTACCTGTCGCAATGATTACAACATTTTATCCGGGTGCTACGCTCATAGATATTGAACAATTAATTACTAAACCTATAGAAAATTCTGTCGGCGAAATTGCTGATTTTGAAAGAGTTGATAGTTATTCGTTTAATAGTGTTTCTATTGTTGTAGTTACATTAAGCAACGAAGCGAATGTCGAAAAATCTTGGCAGGAACTTAGAAGAGTTATTAATTATGTTCAGACAGTAATTCCAAAAGATGCTTATAAACCTTATATTGATACAAAATTAATAGAAACAGCTGGAATGATCATCAGTTTTTCCGGAGAGAATTATGATTTTGAGCAATTATCAGCTTACGCAGAAGTTTTTCAAAAACAATTATCAAAAGTAAAAGGGATTACTCGTTTTGAATTAATTGGTAAAATTCCGCAAGAAATTGAAATTATAATTGATATTGCTCAACTTCAGAAATATCCAATTTCTATAGAAAATATTGCTCAAATTATTAAGGCTCAAAATGTTTCATTTCCAGCAGGTGCTATAAAAACTAAAAATGGACAAATAAATGTCAATATTTCTAAACCTTACGGCATTATTAAAGACATTGAAAACACAATTATATTTACTTCTACAGAAAATGGTTCTGCTGTTCAGCTCAAAGATTTGGCAACAGTTAAAATAATTGAAAGTAAAAGCGTTAAATATAAAACTAAACAAAATGGTAAAAATGCTGTTTTATTAGCTGGTTTTTTCAAATCTGGAAAAAATATAATTCACATAGGTAAAGATGTTAGAGAAAAAATAGAAGTAACAAAAAAAGATTTTCCAGAAGATTTAATAATTGATGAAATTTCTTTCGAGCCAGAATCTATAGACAAATCAATATCAGATTTTATGATGAACCTTTTGCAAGGAATAGCTTTTGTTTTGATAGTTGTTTTTATTGCTTTGGGAATACGAAATGCGATTATTGTTTCCATTGCAATTCCTATGTCAATTCTTATGAGTTTTATAGCTATGTGGATTTTTGATTTAAAAGTTCATCAAATATCTACAACTGCTTTAATTATAGCTTTGGGTTTATTGGTTGATAATGCAATAGTTGTTGTTGAAGCTGTCCAAGAGCATTTGAACAAAGGAAAAGATAAAATATTGTCCGCATATTTAGGAGCAAAAGAAACCGCAATGCCTATACTTTCTGCTACACTTACAACCATTGCGGCATTTTCACCATTATTATTTTTGCCCGGTGCAGCAGGTGATTTACTCGGTGCAATTCCTCGCATTGTAATTATTTCCTTAATTGCATCTTATTTTGTGGCGATGCTTATTATTCCTGCACTTACTGTATTATTTGCAAATGTCGAAAAAGATAAAAAAAATAGGAAAAATTATGTAAAATTATTTTTTATTTCATTGCTTGATAAAGCATTAAAATATAAAAAAACAAGTATTGCTATAAGTCTTGCAAGTTTAATTATTGCAATGATGTCTGTTTCATTATTAAAAACAGAATATTTTCCACCTGCAAATAAAGAAACATTATATATTGATATTCAAGGAGAAAGTTTTGACATTGATAATACAGAAAAAATTGTAATAGAAATTGAAAATATTTTAAAAGAACAAGATGAAATAAATTCAATCACTTCGTCAATAGGAAAACCATTGCCAAGATTTTATCAATTAATGGAAGTAAATGTTTCATCTTTAGAATATGCTCAGATAAAAGTTGATTTTGATATGAGTAAAAGCAAAAAATTTACAAATAAAAAAGAATTAGCTTCATTTTTACAAAATCAATTTAACAGCAAAATTGCTGGTGCTTCTGTACAAACACGTTTATTGAGTTTATCTGGTTCCGGAGGTGGACAAATACTTCTTGATATTTCTGGAAATGATATTAACAGAAATATTGAAGTGGCAAAAATAATTAGAGATACAATCAGAAATCTCAAAGGAGCATATAAAGTAGGAACAACCATAAGTAATTCTAAATATGAATATACAGTAGATATTGATTTTGATTTCGCTTCATCATTAGGCTTAAATCATTATGATATTCAAAAGCAAATAAATCTCGCACTTATGGGAAGTGAAATTACAAAATATAGAAAATCTGGAAACGAATATCCTATTAAAATGCTTGGCAATATTTCATCAATTGAAGACCTTGAAAATTTTAGCATTCAATCATCACAAAACAATCAAAAAATTTTACTGAAGCAAATTGCTGACATTAAGATTGAAAAAAAATATCCTGTTATTAGGCATAATAATAAAGAACGAAATATAAGTGTTTTTTCTGATGCAAGACAAGGATATGACGCTGTAGAAATTGCAAATCAAATTGAGTTTGAAATTTTACCAAAATTAAACACAAAAGGAACTGAAATAAGTTTTAATGGAGAACGTGAAGCCTCAGAAAAAGATTCTGGAAATATGGGTTTTGCAGCTATTGCAGCATTTTTTTAGTTTATATAATTTTAATGATTCAATTTAATTCATTCGTACAACCATTTGTAATATTGCTTACTCTTCCACTTGCGTTTATTGGCTCCATTGCAGGTTTATTAATTACAGGACAACCATTTTCATTTACTGCAATTTTGGGAATTGCAAGTTTAATTGGAATAGTTGTTAATGATGCCATTTTGTTATTAACTTTTATTAATCGTGCTAAAGATGATGGAATGAGTATTTACGAATCTTGTAAAAATTCATCAAATCAGCGTTTTGTTCCAATTATGGTAACAACTGCAACAACAGTTATGGCATTAATTCCGCTTTCTTTATCTGGAAATGAGATGTTTACACCTCTCGCTGTTGCTTTGATGTTTGGTTTAATTGTGGCTACAGTTTTGACTTTAGTTATTATTCCAGTTTTATTTTCAACACTTATAAAAAAATAATTTTAAAAAAATAGCTTAAAAAATGAAAAAATTAATTTTCACATTAGTAATATTTATAGTTTATACAAGCACAAGTTTTTCGCAAGATTTGAATAAAAAAACACTTTGCAAAAAATGGTATCTCGAAAAATATGAAATTATGTGGGTGGATTACGACTTAGAGGAAAAAGAGAAAAATGATTATATTCTATTAAAAAGCGATATGACTTATGAAAATGTAGATGAAGGAAATCTTTCAACAGGAACATGGTCATTTAGCGATCTTAAAAATTATTTTATTTTGCATGAAAAAGATGGACATTTAAAATTTTTCGTAGATAAATTAGAAAACGATGAAATGGTGCTTAATGTTGATATTAAAGAAATGGAGGGTATTGATATTCATTTTAAAACTGTAAAAAAATGAATGTAAAAAACAATAGAATTTACGGTTTTGATTTTGCGAGAGGGCTTGCAATAAACAAATCATAAGTACTGGACAACTTGCATTAAGTAATTATTTCTTTCATGTAGTTATAGGAATGATTGCTGTGGATTTTATTTTCGGGAAATTAGAACATTCTTTTTCTATTGAATTTGCATTTTTCTACGCTTTATTATTTAGTATTTTAATGATTATTTTTTCTTATTTCTGGCGAAAAAAATTCAAAAGAGGACATTTAGAAATTCTAATGCGAAAAATTACAAATTAGATATAGTTAAGATGAAATCAATATTTATTTTATTATTTATAATTTTTTCATTAAAATTGTACAATCAGGAAGCAGTAAAAAATGATTCTATAGAAATTTTTGAAAAATCAAACGTTTTGTTTGGTGTAGATTATAAAATTATTTTTCCGCAAAAACCATTTTCAGAAAAATACAATTTAAATGATGTAAATACAGCATTTACCTCTTTTAGTGCAGATTTTGCTTATGCTTGGTATTTGAATAAAAAAAATAAAAATTCTATTTTGCTTTTCAAATTAGCATATTCTAATTTGAAAAGCAAAACAAATATTGAAAACAAAAACGAGGAATTAATAAAATCTAAAATTCCAGATTATATTTATAATATTCCAAATATTCATAATTTTGATTTGAATTTGATATTTAGTCAAAAATTAAAAAGAAATTGGGATTTTATTGTCAGTTATAATTTGATATTTTCTTCTGATTTTAAAAGCATGATAGAAAAAGAAGACTTAAATTCTGTAGCTTTATTTTTTATTGAAAAAAAATTAGGAAAATTTGGGCTTGGTTTTGGTTCTGCAGTTTACATTATAGATAAAAAAATACAAGCTCTTCCTGTTGTTAAAATATCTTATGTAAATCATAAAATTAATATTGATTTGTTACCGCCTCTTAGTTTATCTGTTGATTATAAACTCGGAAAAAAAAATTTTTTAAATTTTAATAGTAATTTACTATTAAATGGATTTAATGTTGATTATAATCAATCTAATTCTCAAAAAAATTTCGGCACACCAGATTATATAAATAATACAGGAATAGATTTTTCATTTGGTTTTGACAGGAGGTTTTTCGAAAATTTACATTGGAAAATATCCACAGGATATTCTTACCAAGAAATAAGTTATCTTGAAAACAAAAATATTATTGATAAACAAATATTTCAAAATGGAATGTCATTTTCGGTCAGTTTTTATGCAGCTTTTTGAAATGTAAAAATCATTAAAATATTTGATTTTTTCAAAAATCGCCCAAAATTTTATGAATTTATAATTTATAAAAAATTTTTTCAAAAAAATGACAAAATTTTAATGATTTTTATAATTAAAAAAAAATTTTTTCAAAAAAATGACAAAATTTTAATGATTTTTATAATTAAAAAAA
>JAOZVH010000015.1:9892-14443 GCA_029938235.1 Bacteroidales bacterium | reverse complement strand
TTTTATAATTAAAAAAAAATTTTTTTCAAAAAAACGACGAAATTTTATGATTTTTTATAATTAAAAAAAAATTTTTTTCAAAAAACGACGAAATTTTAATGAATTTTTATAATTAAAAAAATTTTTTCAAAAAAACGACGAAATTTTAATGAATTTTATAATTATAAAAAAAGTTTTTTCAAAAAAACGACGAAATTTTTAATGAATTTTATTCTTAAGAAAAATTCTTTTTCAAGAATTAATTTTCTTCGAAAGTATCAGGAAGATCATTTTCATAAAGTATAACATCTCCTTTTTTCGCAAATTCTCTTAGATGTTCGGAAGCTTGTGATAAATTTTTTGCAATAAAAATTTTTTCTTTTTTAAAAGCATTTTTTTCTAAACCTTTAAAAATATATTTAGTTTGTTTTTTTCCAACAAGAATAACATAATCACAAGAATTAGAAATTTGTTCACCAAATTTTTGATTGAAAAAATCCTGTTTATCTTGCAATTCTATCATACCCGGAGTTACAATAATTTTTCTTTCTCCATCAATATTTTTCAAAAGATCAAGAGCCATTTTTGCTCCCACAGGATTTGAATTAAAAGCATCGTCAATAATTGTAATTCCATTTGATTGTTTTTTTATCTCTAATCTGTGTTTTACAGATTCCAATTTTTTCACAGCATAATAAATATTTTCTTTTTTTACGCCTAATTTCAAAGCAACTACACAAGAAGCAAGAATATTTGAAATATTATAATCACCCATTAATTTGCTTTCCAAATTTAAGATTAATTTTTCTTTTTCATAAATCTCGAATTTTGTGCCGTTTTTCGTAAAAAAAATATTTTTTGCATAATAATCAGAAATGCCATTTTTCAAGGAATAAAAATAAGATTTTGTATTTTTAATTTTGTTTTTCTTTTCATTAATTAATTCATAATCGTCGTTTAAAACTACGAAACCTTCATTTGAAATTGAATCTACCAATTCAAATTTTGTTTTTTGGATATTTTTTAAATTCTTAAAAGTCTCCAAATGCTGCTCTGCAACAGCAGTTAAAATTCCTATTTTAGGATTTATAAGTTCACAAATTTCTTTTATATCACCAATTTGTTTTGCTCCCATTTCGGCAATAAATATTTGATGCGTAGAATTTAAAAATTCTCTTATTGTTCGCACAACTCCCATAGTTGTATTATAACTTCCTGGCGTAATTAAAACATTATATTTTTCTGATAAAATTCTTTTTAAAAAATATTTTGTGCTTGTTTTTCCGTAACTTCCTGTAATTCCGATAATTAACAAATCTGAATTAGATTTTAAAATTTTTTTAGCATCTTTATAATACCAATTATTAATGTAAATTTCAATTGGCGAAACAACAATATTTGCAATTATAGAAATTGCAAAAATGAAAATTATAAATATAATAATATATAAAATATTTAAACTTGAAAGATCTTTTGTATATACAAAACTTAAATATAAAAAAGATAAAATAATTTGTGTAATAAATAAACGTGTTGCTCTTTTTGTAAAAACAAGTTTCTTCTTATATTTTTTCCTTATAAATTTTATAATGAAAAAATTAAATAAAAGAATTAAAATTATGGAAGAAAAAATATAAAGTTTTAAAAAAATAAAAATTGCCGACAGCATCATAATTCCGTTAGAAAAATTATTTTCTATACTAAAAAAATTTTTTTTATGCCATCTCCAGTAGCGAATATTCCTGTATGAATTTAATTGAAAAATATGTAATTCTGATTTTAATTTTAAAATTAAAAAAAAGAAAAAAGAAATTAAAAAACAACAATAAATTATTTCTTCCATAAAATTTGAAAATTTATCCTTTATATTTATTTGCAATATTTGAAGCAACCATTTTAAGAGAATTTATAGATTCGTCTGAAAGTTTACCTTTTGCTAATTCTTTCATCATTTTAGAATATTTTATATTTAAAAGTTCCAAAAATTCCACTTCAAATTCTTTTACTTTATTCGTTGGTACATCTTTTAAAAGTCCTTTTGTTCCGCAAAATAAAATGGCAACTTGTTCTTCCACTTTAAAAGGTGTGTATTGTTTTTGTTTCAAAATTTCAACATTTCTTGCACCTTTTACCAGAACAGATTTTGTTGCTGCATCTAAGTCAGAGCCAAATTTAGCAAAAGCTTCTAACTCTCTATATTGTGCTTGGTCAACTCTCAAAGTTCCTGCTACTTTTTTCATAGATTTAATTTGTGCCGAGCCACCAACACGAGAAACAGAAATTCCAACATTAATCGCCGGACGTATTCCAGAATTAAATAAGTTTGTTTCGAGGAAAATTTGTCCGTCAGTAATGGAAATTACATTTGTTGGAATGTATGCAGAAACGTCTCCTTCCTGAGTTTCAATAATTGGAAGTGCTGTCATGGAACCTCCACCTCTTATAAGGTGTTTAATAGATTTCGGAATATCATTCATTTGTCTTGCTACGTCATCAGATTCAATAATTTTAGCAGCACGCTCCAATAATCTAGAATGCAAATAAAAAACATCACCCGGATAAGCTTCACGTCCCGGAGGTCGTCTCAGAAGAAGCGAAACCTCACGATAAGAAACCGCTTGTTTGGATAAATCATCATAAATAATCAAAGAATGTCTTCCAGTATCTCTAAAAAATTCGCCTATGCAAGCACCAGACATGGGAGCATAAAATTGTAAAGCCGCTGGATCAGAAGCAGTTGCCGAAACAATTACCGTGTAATCCATTGCTCCGTGTTTTTCCAGAGTTTTATAAATATTTGCAACAGTAGAACCCTTTTGACCTATGGCAACATAAATGCAAAAAACCGTTTCACCTTTATCATAAAATTCTTTTTGATTTATAATAGTATCTATTGCGATGGCAGTTTTTCCTGTTTGTCTATCACCAATAATTAATTCTCGTTGTCCACGACCAATTGGAATCATAGCATCTATTGCTTTAATTCCAGTTTGTAAAGGCTCTTTTACAGGCTGTCTAAAAATTACACCCGGCGCTTTACGTTCTATATTCATCTCGTATAATTTCCCTTGAATTGCTCCTTTTCCATCTATTGCTTCTCCGAGAGTATTAATCACACGACCAAGTAAACCTTCGCCAACTTTAATAGAAGCAATATTTTTTGTTCTTTTTACTGTGTCTCCTTCTTTAATTTTTTCCGTTTGACCAAGCAAAACAACTCCAACATTATCCTCTTCAAGGTTTAAAACTATTCCCATTACACCGCTGTCGAATTCTACTATTTCGTTTGCTTGTACATTAGAAAGTCCATGAATTCGTGCTGTTCCGTCTCCAACTTGCAAAACCGTACCAACTTCTTCCAATTCAGCATCTATATTTAATCCTTGTAATTGTTGTTTTAAAATTCGAGAAACCTCAGCAGGTTTTATTCCAACCATAATTTTTTATATTTATTTTTTTGCAAAAGTAAATAAAAATTTTAATTATTTTTTATTTTTTCAATAATTTTAGAAGTGAAAAACCATATATAAAATCTAATTAATTATTAATTATTTTTTCAATAATTTTAGAAGTGAAAAACGTCTATAAAATCTAATTAATTAGATTTTATTTTTTCAATAATTTTAGAAGTGGAAAAACCATCTATAAAATCTAAAGTGATTATTTCGCCTCCATTTTTATTTACAATATCGTAGCCAACTATGTCTTCTTTTTTATAATCTGAACCTTTTACAAGTATATTTGGTTTGATAATTTTTATCAAATTATAAGGTGTTTCTTCGGAAAAAAAAATAACATAATCAACAAAACAAAAAGATGATAAATGAAAAGCTCTGGAATATTCATCTTGTATAGGTCTTTTTTTACCTTTTAAATTTCTTACTGAAATATCTGTATTTAAGCCAATTATAAGAATGTTACCTAAATTTTTTGCTCTGGCAAGATAATCAATATGACCTCTGTGAATTAAATCAAAACAACCATTGCTAAAAACAATTTTTTGATTTTGTAATTTTAGAGTTTTAAAATTTTTTTTAAAACTTTCTTTTGTAAAAATTTTATTTTTTATTTTTTCTAAATAATTCATTTTATGGCTAAGATATAAAATTATTATAATTTATTATTATACAAATTTAATGAAAAAATTTTTTTTTATAATTCGTCCAAAATTTTAATATTAAAAAAAAACAACATTGGAAATTTAGAAAAAAACACCAATATTAAATTTTTTTTTTCAAAAATCGTAAAAATTTTAAGATTTTTTAATTTGAAATAAAAAAAATTTTTTTCAAAAATTGCCCAAAATTTTAATATTTTTTAATTTTCAAATAAAAAAATTTTTTTCAAAAATGACCAAAATTTTAATATTTTTTATTTTGAAATTTAAAAAAATTTTTTTTCAAAAATTGCCCAAAATTTTAATATTTTTTAAATTTCAAATTTAAAAAAAAATTTTTTCAAAAAAGACCAAAATTTTAATATTTTTTATTTTGAAATTTAAAAAAAATTTTTTTTCAAAAAAGACCAAAATTTTAATATTTTTTATTTTGAAATTTAAAAAAAATTTTTTTT
>JAOZVH010000015.1:0-9792 GCA_029938235.1 Bacteroidales bacterium | reverse complement strand
TTTTTTTTCAAAAAAGACCAAAATTTTAATATTTTTTATTTTGAAATTTAAAAAATTTTTTTTCCAAAAAGACCAAAATTTTAATATTTTTTATTTTGAAATTTAAAAAAAATTTTTTTTCAAAAAAGACCAAAATTTTAATATTTTTTATTTTGAAATTTAAAAAAATTTTTTTCAAAAATCGCCCAAAATTTTAATATTTTTTAATTTCCAAATTTAAAAAAATTTTTTTTCAAAAAAGACCAAAAATTTAATATTTTTTATTTTGAAATTTAAAAAAATTTTTTTTCCAAAAAGACCAAAATTTTAATATTTAAAATCTTCCATTTTTTTTACAGTTTCTATTACTTTTACATCTCCAAATAGGAGTTTCCATTTTTTATCGTTTATAAATTTATCTTCTTTCAACTCTAATCTAACTTCTATAGTTTTTGACGTAATATCGAAATAAATTAATTTGCTGTCTAAGAAACGTTCAAACTTTTGATAAATCGTTACTACAGTTGTATAACTTCCATCAGTATTTTTTTCAAAGTCCTGAAAATATCCTACATCAACATAAGAAACTTTTATTTCTGTTCCCTCTAAATTTTTTAATCTATCAAGATAATCTTCTATAGTATGGTTCAATAATTCTTTTTTCCAAATTAGAAACCTGAATTTTTGAACCTTCCATAAAAAATAAAAGAGTAGATTTGATAATTTTAACTTTTTCCAAAAGTCTCGTTTTTTTGGAAGCAATATTGCTAATGTTATTCTGTAAATCTTTAATATTTTCTTCTGTTTTTATCTTAAAATCTGCAAGTTCTGACGGTATTAATGAACTTTTTTGTGAGAAAATATAAAACGGTACAAAAAACAAGAAAATAAGAATTAAATTTTTCATAATTTTTTAATTTTCAAAGTTATTTTTTTTATTTTATTTTCATCATTAAAATCTGACGAAACAATATTAATATCTATAATTTTTTTTTTGCACATATAAATAATCAAAAAAATCATTTAATTGGGGATTGCCAGTTTCTGTATTTCCGGTCATTGTGCGAATATCAGAATTCAATGTAAAATATTTTATTTTGCATTCTTCTATAAAATTATTTTTTTGTTTTTCTGTAAATTTATTACTTTGTAATTTTAATATTAAATTATCAAAAACATTTTGTATATTGATAATTTCTTTTTTTCATTAGGAATATTATTTTTTTTCTTTATATTTTTTATATTAAAAAAAGTTAAAGCGAAAGTTAAAATAATTAACATTGCTAATGTTATAATATTTAGCCATGACCTGTTTTTTTATCAAAATTTTCTTTGAAATATGTTAAAATGAAAAATCACAATAAATGGATAAATAATATAATTGCTAATCAAATTATAATCCTTATAAAATTTTTTTCATTTTGAAAAAACAATTTCAAATTACCATATTTTCATTTTTTTTGGTAAAATGTTGCTTTTCATTTAATTTTAATTTATTTTTTATTTTCCATAAAATTTATTTTTCAAAAAAAAAAACTTTTTTTGAAAAAAAATTATAAAAAACCTAAAAATTAGGTTTATACTGTTGAAAAATTTTTTTTAATTTTAAATTAAATTGCGAATAAAAAAAAATTGAATTAAAATATTATGAAAAAAACAATTTTAATTACTGGTGGAGCGGGTTTTATTGGGTCACATCTTGTGCGACTTTTTGTAAATAAATATCCTAATTACAAAATTGTTAATTTAGATAAATTAACTTATGCAGGAAATTTAGAAAATATTCTTGACATAGAAAATAAAAAAAATTACGAATTTGTAAAAGGTGATATTGTTGATTCTGTTTTTATAAATGAACTATTTTTAAAATATAAATTTGACGGAGTTATTCATTTGGCAGCTGAGTCTCATGTAGATAGGTCCATTGCAAATCCTATGGAATTTATAAATACAAATATTTTAGGAACTGTAAATTTGTTAAATGCTTTTCGTAAAATTTGTGAAAAAAATATTTCCGAAAAACGCTTTTATCACATCTCTACAGATGAAGTTTATGGTTCACTTGGTGAAGAAGGTTTGTTTACAGAGTTAACTTCTTACGACCCAAGAAGTCCTTATTCGGCTTCAAAGGCGAGTTCAGACCATCTCGTGAGAGCATATTTTCATACTTATAAAATTCCGATAGTTATTTCTAACTGTTCTAATAATTACGGTGGAAATCAATTTCCTGAGAAATTAATTCCTCTTGCCATAAATAATATTAAAAATAATAAGAGTATTCCAATTTATGGAAAGGGTGAAAATGTTAGAGATTGGTTATTTGTAGAAGATCACACAAAAGCTATAGATTTAATTTTTCATAAGGGTAAAAACGGCGAAACTTATAATATTGGCGGAAATAATGAGTGGAAAAATATAGATTTAATTTATCTACTTTGTAAAATTATGGACAAGAAACTCAATAGAGAAAATGGATATTCTGCAAAATTAATCACTTTTGTGAAAGACAGAGCAGGACACGATTTGAGATATGCGATAGATTCGTCTAAATTACAAAATGAATTAAATTGGGAGCCGTCGCTTCAATTCGAAGAAGGTTTGGAAAAAACTGTCGAATGGAATTTGAATAATCAAAAATGGATAAATAACGTTGTTTCAGGTGATTATGAAAAATATTATGAAAAACAATATAAAAAAAGATAAAATGAATTTGACAGAATTAACTGCTATTTCTCCTGTTGATGGACGTTATAGGAATAAAGTAGAAGAATTATATATTTATTTTTCTGAGTTTGGTTTAATTCGCTACAGAGTTATGGTTGAGATAGAATATTTTATTGCTCTTTGCGATGAACTACCACAGCTAAAAAATTTCGAAAAAAAATTTTTTGTAAATCTAAGAGAAATTTATGAAAATTTCTCTTTGGAAGATGCAAAGGAAATTAAGGAAATTGAAAAAATTACAAATCACGATGTAAAAGCTGTTGAGTATTTTATCAAGAAAAAATTTTCCATTTTAAAGATGGAAAATTTTAAGGAATTTATACATTTTGGTTTAACTTCTCAGGATATAAATAATACAGCAATTCCATACTCTTTGAAAGATGGATTAAAAAATGTTTATTATCCTATTTTGGAGGAGCTAATAATAAAATTAAATGAATTTGTTATTCTTTGGAAAGATGTTCCTATGATAGCAAGAACTCACGGACAAACTGCTTCGCCAACTCGTGTCGGTAAAGAAATAAAAGTTTTTTCTGAGCGCATAGAAAAGCAAGTTGAGCAATTAAAAAATATTCCATACTCGGCAAAATTTGGCGGCGCAACAGGAAATTTTAATGCACATTATGTTGCTTATCCGGAAATAGATTGGATAGATTTTGCAGATAATTTTTGTTTCAAAGTTTTGAAATTAGACCGTTCAAAAACAACGACACAAATAGAACATTACGATAATATTGCTTCTTTGTTTGACGCTTTGAAAAGAATTAATAATATTTTAATTGATTTTTCCAGAGATATTTGGACTTACATTTCTATGGATTATTTCAAGCAAACAATTAAAGATGGAGAAATTGGTTCGTCGGCTATGCCTCATAAAGTAAATCCTATAGATTTTGAAAATGCTGAGGGAAATCTTGGAATGGCAAATGCAATATTTGAACATATATCTGCAAAACTGCCAATTTCTCGTTTGCAAAGAGATCTGACCGATTCAACAGTTTTGAGAAATATTGGAGTTCCTATTTCGCACACATTAATTGCTTTTAAATCTATTTTAAAAGGTATGGATAAATTAATTTTAAATAAAGAAAAAATTGAAATTGATTTGGAAAATAATTGGAATGTTGTTGCCGAAGCAATACAAACAATTTTAAGAAGAGAAAATTATCCTAATCCATACGAAATTTTAAAAAATTTAACAAGAAAAAATGTTAAAATAGATAAAAAAGTTATTTCTGATTTTATTGATAAATTAGAAATTAATGAAAAAGTTAAAAATGAATTAAAAAAAATTAAACCAAGTAATTACACAGGAATTTTTTAATTTTTGCTTTAATAAACAGAATTTTTAAAAAATTAAAAATAAATTTTCTTCAAAAAATTGTTTTTTTTGAAGAAAATTTATTTTTTTTGAAAAAAAAAAATATGAAAAATCTAACTGTATTTTCTCGAAAAGACATTAAAAAAAGAATTAGAAATTTTTCTTTTACTAAAATAAAAAATAAAGATGATAAAACTTATAGAATAGGAAATTGGATAAAAAATATAGAAAGTGGTAAAATTCTCATGCAAAAGGAAGAAGAATTACAATCTTTATTTTTGCATACTTTTTTTGGTGAGGTTTTGTCTTACGATTACCAAAACCCAAACAATTGGAATTTGATGGAAGAAGCCAAAATGAAATTTGATGCTACAAAATCTGACGGTGCATTAGGTTTTTTTTCCATAGACGAAAATAAAAATATTAAAAGAGATATTCGTGCTGTAATTGAGTTGAAAAACGCAAGAACAGTACTTGATAAAAAGCAAAATCGCAAAGATTTCAAAGGCAGTTCTGTTGAACAGGCTTTTATGTACGCAACCAAAATTGGAAAAACTTGCAAATGGGTAATTATTAGTAACTTTCTGGAAATCAGATTGTATCATGCAAATGATATTAACAAATATGAATATTTCGATATTTTAGAACTTGGTAAAAAAGAAGAATTCGAACGTTTTTATTTTTTGATGGCAAATGGACAGTTATTTTTGGAAAAACAAAATTCCATCATAGAAAATGCTCTGGAAGAAAGAATAGAAAAGGAGAAGAAAATAACTTTAGAATTTTATGCTCATTATAAAACTTTACGAGAATTATTTGTTCATCATTTAATTTCTCATAATAAAAATATTTCGCCATTAAAATTAATTTCCTTAGCACAAAAAATAATTGACCGCATAGTTTTTATCAGCGTTGTGAAAGATTATGGTCTATTGAGTTACAATATTGTTCGTATGCTTGAACGAACTGCATCATACAGTTTTGCTATGGACGGCGAGGAATTATGGCGACAATTGAAACATTTATTCAATGCTATGGATAAAGGTTTTTCGCCGCGTGTTTTGCAATTTAATGGTGGTTTGTATAAAGATAATCTGGAAATTAATAATTTAAAAATAAAAGATTTTTTCCTTTATAAATTATTAAAACTTTCCAGCTATGATTTTGAAAGCGACTTGAATATTAATATATTAGGACATATTTTTGAAAATTCAATTTCTGATATTGAAGACTTAAAAAATAGTTTTTTAAATAAAAAAATAGAAGTTCTTGATGAAAATATAGACCAATTAATTAAGAAAAATGTTACCAAAGAAATCGGTCATAGGAAAGAGCATGGAATTTTCTACACGCCGGAATATATTACAAAATATATGGTTGAAAATACCATAGAAAAATGGCTAAACGAAAAAAAAAAAGAAATTGCTTTTGACGAGATAAAAGAAATTCCTTCTGATTTTGCATCTCTAAATAATATTTTAATTTTATTAAAAAAATATCAATTGATTTTAAAATCCATAAGTATTTTAGACCCATCTTGTGGTTCCGGAGCCTTTTTAACTCAGGCTTATAATTTTTTAAAAAAAGAATGGGATATTATTTTTGATATTTATCAAAAAATAAAAAAAATAATTTCAGAAAAAGGCTATAAAAATTTAACTTTTGAAATTATAAAAGATTGGAAAATTGGAAAATTTATTTTAAAAAATAATCTTTTTGGTGTAGATTTAAATATGGAAAGTGTAGAAATAAGCAAACTTGGTTTATGGTTAAAAACTGCTACACAGGAAGACACTCTCGCAATTTTGGAAAACAATATTAAATGTGGAAATTCTTTGATAGATGATGAAAAAATTGCGAAAGAAAAAGCATTTAATTGGAATAAAGAATTTCCGAAAATTATGAAAAATGGAGGTTTTGATATTATTATTGGAAATCCACCGTATTTAAGTTTTCAAAATAAATTTTTTAATGAAGAAGAAATAAAATTTTTCAAAAAAAATTACAAAAAAGTTTATAAAATATATGACGCTTTTGCTTTATTTATAGAAAAAGCTATTTTTTTATTGCAAAAACATGGTAGTTTAACTTATATTATTCCGACTGTTTTATTAAATAATTTTTCTTTTTATAAATTAAGAGAATTAATTGTAAAAGAAACAAATATTGAAAGAATAGTTTTATTAGATGACGGAGTTTTTAAAGATGCTGTTGTATCTACAATTATTTTATCATTGGAGAAAAATAAGATAAAAGATAAAATTAAAATTTTTAAAAAAGACAAAGATAATAATTTTATTTTAAATAAAATTATTGATAATGAGTTGATTATAAAATTAGCATCTGATGGTTTTAATGTAAATTTAAGCAAAGAAAATATCAATTTATTGTCAAAAGTACATAAAAATAAAACATTAATTTCAGATGTTTTAAATATTATGGAAACAATAAAAACTGGTAATAATTCTTTATATATTGTTGATAATAAAAAAGACAATAATCATTTTCCCGTTTTAATGGGAAAAGATATTGGAAGATATAAATGTTTTTCTAAAAAATTTATTAATTTTAACCATGAAAAATTAAGTCGTCCAATTAAGAAAGAATATTTTTACAATGAAAAATTATTTATTCGTAGAGTAGCAAATGAAATTATTGCATGTTATGATAATGAAAATCATTTTTCAACACATGTTCTTTATTTAGCTATAAGTAAAGATAAAAAATTTTCTCTGAAATATTTATTATGTCTCTTGAATTCTAAATTTTTTTCTTATTTATATAAAATAAAATATCCTTTTAAAGGAAAAATATTTCCAGAAATAAGAATAGGTAATTTAAGAAAATTAGCTGTTCCAAAACTTGCTTTAGAAAAGCAAAAACCATTTATTTTAAAATCGGAATTAATGATTTCTTTAAATAAAGAAAAAAATGAAGAAATTAAGGATTTTTTAGAAACATTAAAAGAGGAAAAAAATATTTTCTTAAAAACTGGAAAAAATTTAAGAAATTTTTGGAAATTCAATTTTTCTCAATTGAAAGATGAACTACAAAAACAGAAAATTAAATTTTCCATAGGAAAGGAAAATAAAGAATGGAGAAATTATTTTTTAAAAACTTCTAAAAAAATTATTAATTTGGAAAATGAAATTTATAATTTAAATGAAGAAATTGATAAAATGGTTTATAAAATTTATAAATTAACAAAATCAGAAATAGAATTTTTGAAAAATTTTAATGAATGATTTAGGAAAAATTTATGAAAAAAAATTAAATAAAAAATTCCGTAAAAAACATGGAATTTTTTATTCACCAAATTACATTACAAATTATATTTTGAAAAATTCTTTATCCTTAAAATTTAAGGAAATTTCTAAAAGCTTAGAAAGTTTAAAAAAAACAGCATTTTTTGAAAAATATTTTTTTTAATTTTAATTAAAAAATATTAAAATTTTGAACGAATTATGAAAAAATATTTTCCGTTAAAAATGTTAAAATTTTGGGCATTTTTTTGAAAAACTTTTTTAACATTGTTTTTTTTTTTAATATTAAAATTTTGGACGATTTTTGAAAAAAAAATTTCCTCATTCACATTAAAAAATTCCGTTTTGAATAAAAAATTTAACTGCTTGCAAATTTATATAAATTTGTTTTAATTCCGTAATTTTCAAACAGTTATAACTTTCTGATTCGTGGTATTTATATTTACCATCATTAATTTTTTCAAGTATCACAAAATTCCATAATTTCCCTATATTATATATAGACATCATTTTTTTTATTTACTAATTTCCATCGCTAAAGTCATTTGAGAGATTAATTGTGATAGCGGGTCTGAATTTGTGATTTGTTTTTTAAATTCTTGTAAAAAGAAAAAAGGTTTTTCTGGCTCACGAGTTCCACTGGCAATCATAAAATCAGGTTTTCCTTTTAATATTTTACCGTTTACAATTCCATAAATTTCTGGAGAAACCATTCTCTAAAATTATCTCCATAAAAATACACTCTATTTAAATTGGGCTTATAAAATGTAATTGCAATTGAAATTCTGTATAAAAACCCAGATTATATCTGTTTGCTTTAATTAATAAAGCCAAAAATTCTTCATCTGATTTATCAATTTCATATTTAAAATTAAACCATTTTTCAAAAATATCTTGATTTCTTACATTTCAAAATCAGCTATTTTTTTCAAAATTTTATAATTAATTTCAGAAAAATTATATATTTTATTTTCCATAATTTTTTATTATTAATTTTTTTTCAATTTAAAAAAAAATTAATTAAAATTATTAAAAAATTTTTTTTTTGAATTTTTAATTAAAATTTTGTCGTTTTTTTATTAAATTATAAAAACATTAAAATTTTGGGCGATTTTTGAAAAAAAATTTTTTTTATTTTGAAATTTAAAAATATTAAAATTTTGGACGATTTTTGAAAAAAATTTTTTTTATTTTGAAATTTAAAAACATTAAAATTTTGGACGATTTTTGAAAAAAAATTTTTTTTAATTTCGAAATTTAAAATTATTAAAATTTTGGTCATTTTTTGAAAAAATTTTTTTATTAAAAATTAAAAATTTTGGGCGATTTTTTGAAAAAATTTTTTTTTAATAAATTAAAATCATAAAATTTTTTTTATTTACTTTGCAAAGTAATTAAAATTTTGTGAAAAATGTTTGATATTGTACATTTACAGAACTATAATAGTTCATTTATAGTTTATAAAAAAATATTTTATGTAATTGAGGTGCATAAAGTCATCCGATAGCGGTAACTATAAAAACAATAACATTAACAAATCAATAAAAAATAAAATGAGACAACAAAACGAAAAAATCAAAGACCAATTTCTGATAGAATTTGGTAAAAATGTAAGAAGACTAAGAAAGAAGAAGAAATTAACTCAAATAGATTTAGCTATGCGTATTAATGGAGATGATAACAAAATAGGCAGAATAGAAAGAGGAGAATATAATTTCAAGGTAGCATCATTATTAGTTATAGCACAGGCACTTGATGTTGAAGTAACTGAATTATTCGAAATAAAAGAGATAAATTTCTTAAAAAATAATATTTTAGAATACATTGATAATGTGGAGTTTACAAATGTAAAATAAAAATACTGCGTATATGCAGTTTTTTGTTCTAAAATTTGTTTCTATTATTGCACTGTGGTAAAAACAATAAATGTTTTTTATCTTTACTTATCAAATTTTATAACATAAAAAGAATAATATACCAGCTGAGACTTAAATGTAAAATGTAATCTATATGCCTAAGCAAGTGTAGATTACAGGGAGTTCTGTTTTTCTTTCTATAAGCAAAATAAAACACTTACCCCTTGCATATTTTTAGTATTGAACAAGGTATAAGCTAATTAAATAAATTTAATCAAACAAAGTTATAAAAAATAAAGTAATGAAAAAAATATTTTTTGTTTTAGCATTCGTTTTTGGAATGTTATTTTCAAGCACAAGTTTTGCAGCAACAGTAAATGATATTGATGCAAATGATAGCAAGATAGTTTTAACAGAAGCAGTAAACGTTGATAACGAGTCAACAAAAGAAGTAAATACGTAACTGGTGAGCCTGAAATATACATTATTGTAAATGAAAAAGGAGAAATTATTGCAATAATTATTGTTTATTAATTGCTAAATATAAACTATGAAACACTTAGTCAATAATTGACTAAGTGTTTCTTTTATTAAAAACTAAATTAAACTTTTTATTTTTTTTTTTTTATTATAAAAATAAAAATTATAT
>JAOZVH010000323.1 GCA_029938235.1 Bacteroidales bacterium | reverse complement strand
TTTTTTTTTTGATAAAAAAAATATTACATTTCACAAAAAGGTTCGAAGAACCTAATTTTTTTGATAAAAATCAAGAAAAAAATAAAATTAGGTTTGTACATTTTGAAATTTTTTATTATTATATATATTTTTTTACAAAATTTACTATTTTATTTTCATCAATTTTTTTTATACAAAAAAAGTGTTTTTTCGGACATTTTTCAAAGCCAATTTTTGAACAAGGACGACATTTTAAATTTTTCACTTCTATAATTTTTGAATTTTTATTAGGTAAATATGGATACATTCCAAAATCGATGACAGTATTTCCCCAAATGGAAATAATTTTTTTATGAAAAGCTGCCGCTATGTGCATTAAACCTGTGTCGTGTGTAATTACCAAAGCAGATTTTTCTATAATTGAAGCAGATTGATTTATATTAAAATCTCCACAAGTATTAAAAATTTCATTACTCCTTAGAGAACGAATTATATTTTTTGATTTTTCTTTGTCTTCTTTTCCCCCAATTAAAACTATAGGAAAATATATTTTTTCACAAATTGAAATAATTTTTTCTGTTGTTAATTGTTTAGTTTTATGTTTTGCTCCAATTACAAAAGCAATATATTTTTTTGGAAAATTATCAAAGTAATCAGATAAATTAACTTCATTTTTTTTACCAATAAAATAATCTAAACCTTTTTTATCCATTTGAATATCAAACTTTTGTAAAGTTTTTACATATCTATCAACTATATGTAAATTTGGCATTTTATTTATTTTGAAATTTACAAGCAAATATTTTTTTAAATTTAATTTTTCAAAAGAAAAAGACTTTTTTTTCAAAAATTTTTTTAAAATGGTACTTCTTAAATTATTATGTAAATCTATAATATAATCAAAATTTTCTTCTTTTAAAATTTTAATAATTTCAAAAAGATTTTTATCAAAAAGATGAAATTTATCTATATAAATATTATTTTCCAAAACAGGAAAAAATGATTTTTTCGTCAAAAAATGAACTTCTGAATTTGAAATTTGTGTTTTCAAATGGCGAATTACCGGAGTTGTTAAAACAATATCTCCTATGGAACTAAAACGAATAATCAAAAATTTTTTCATAATTTAAAATTACAAATAAAAAATTAAAAAATTCATATTAAAAAAAATATATTGCATAGAATTAAATCCAAATTTAAAATAAAAAATTTACCAAGAATAACAGGAATTATTAAAATAGAAGTTTTTAAAATTACATGTAGCTGGAGAAATCAAAGTGATAGATTTTGAAACAAAATTCCCAAAATGGAAAACTGATAATCAAAAATTTTATTAAAAATTAAAAGATTTTAATAAAATTGAAAATGTTAGTATTAAAAATTGTACTTTGCAATGGTATTCTATCAAAGTATTCAAAACTTCTATTAGACCACCAATTTCGTGTTAAATAAAATTTGAAATCATTTTTTATTTTTTTTTTCTAAAATTTTTTTAAATTCTTTAGAATCTTCTTCTAAATAAATTACTTTTCCCATATCAAATAAAGAATAATGTATGTATTTTTTTGGATTTAGTTTTATATCCTCTAACAATTTTGCTAAATTTATTGATGATTTTTCCAGATTTTCGTATAATTTTTTATCATTTAACATCATTGCAAAAGTTCCATCTCCATTATTTATTTTATTTATTGTTTCATTTGTTTTTTCAATAAGTTTGTTAGTATTTCTCACTATTTCTTTTAATTTTAAATGACTTAGAGTATCTGAAAAACTAACCATATTATTTATAATTTTAGAAAGATTTTCATTATTTGCTTTCAAATTAGCGGAAATAGATTCTACATTTTCTATAGTATTTTTAATTTTACTTTGTTGATTTTGAATAATTGTATCAAGATATAATGTAGTTTTTTCCAAATTTCCAATTATTTTTTTTATTCCAAAAAAACTTTCTTTCAAATTAACTCTTGTTTTTTCATTAAAAACAGAACGAATAACTATCAAAACAGAATCCATAGATCCCATTAAATCTTCGGCTTTTCTTTTAAAAGGTAACATTTGCCTATTTACCTCTTCTTTCAAATCAGTTTCTATTTTTCCTATTATTGTATCTCCAAAATTATGATTTTCATTAGAAGCAGAAACTATTAATTTTATTGCTTTCGTTCCCATTAAATCAGAACTATAAATTTTTGCAACAGTATTTTTTGGAATATTAAACCCTTCTTTAACTGTAAAACGAACAACTAATTCTCTATTTTTTGGAGGATTTAGATAAATATCTCTAACTTTTCCAATTTTAAATCCATTAATAACTACAAAACTAGAAACTTGTAAGCCTTCAACTTTTTTATAAGTTACAAAAAAATAATTTTCATTTTTAAAAAAATTTTTTCCTTGTAAAAATTGCAAGCCCCAAAGAAGAAGAGAAATGGCAATTACCATTATAAAACCGATTTTTGTATAAGAAGAAATTTTCATATAATTTTTTTTTACAAAAATAATTTATATTTCAAATAAAAAAAATAATTTTTTTCAAAAAATAAGAGAATTTTAATGTTTTTAAATTCAAAAAAAAACTTTCATAAAATTATGAAAGTTT
>JAOZVH010000143.1 GCA_029938235.1 Bacteroidales bacterium | reverse complement strand
TTTTTTTTAATTTGAAATTAAAAAACATTAAATTTTTGGACGTTTTTTGAAAAAAAATTTTGGCTATCGAACTTTTTGTGGTGAGAATTTTTTTCATAATAAAATTGTGAAAAATTTGTGTTTTTTTCAAAATATTTTTTAAAAATTCTCATTCCAAATTTTCATTAAAACGTTAATAATCAATACTTTATAGTGCGATGCAACGAAATCATCGTGGACGCTTGAATCATTTTATTTTTTTTTTATCAAAAAAATATTACATTTCACAAAAAGGTTCCAAGAACCAAAATTTTTTTTAATTTGAAATTAAAAAACATTAAATTTTTGGACGTTTTTTGAAAAAAATTTTTTTATTTTGAAATTGAAAAATATTGAAATTCTGGACGTTTTTTGAAAAAAATTTTTTTTATTTTGAAATTGAAAAAATGTAAAAATTTTGGGCAAATTATAAAAAAATTTTTTTTTATTTTGAAATTAAAAAATATTGAAATTTTGGACGTTTTTTGAAAAAAATTTTTTTATTTTGAAATTAAAATATTTAAAATTTTGGGCAAATTATGAAAAAAAAAATTTTTTAACATTAGATGTTTTTTTTAACACCGATGTTTCTACATCAAATGTTGTTTTGTCGAAAAATGTTAAAATTTTGGATGTTTTTGAAAAAATTTTTTTTTATTTCAAATTAAAAAATGTTGAAATATTTTGTACGAATTATGAATTTTTTTCATTTAAAAATTATATTTTATTTATTTTATAATTATTAATTTTGTTATCATCATTAATCTTAATGATATATAAATCTTTTTTAAAACTTGTGAAATTTATTGAAATGACATTGCCATTGTAATTTCCTTTTGACACTAATTTTCCTTGCATATCATAAACTGATAATTCAACATTTTTGCAATTTATATTTTTAATTTTTAAAATATCTGAAACAGGATTTTGACAAATTAAAAATTTTTCTTTTTTATTTTCTTTTACATCTTTTATGTCATTGTAATTAGAATTGTGAGGTAGAATGTTAAAAGATGTAATCATACCAATAACATGTCCCATTTGATTATATTCTGGATTTGAATTCATATTATTTATAAAAAACTATCAGAAAGCTGACAACTACAATGTGAAGGAATAACATGCTATGGTTTTTTCTTCATTTTAAGAAATAAAAATGATTAAAATATAATCAAATATTTTTAAAATGATTATAATGTCGATTTTTTCAAAAAAATCCAAATATAATTTTATATATTTGGATTTGTACAGGTGGAAAATTTTTTATGAATTTATAAAAAAAGCATTTCTAATTCTTCATTTTAAAAATATGCTCTGCAATTTGAACAGCATTTGTTGCTGCGCCTTTTCTTAAATTATCTGAAACTATCCATAAATTCAAAGTATTTTTCTGAGAAAAATCTCTTCTAATTCTACCGACAAAAACATCATCTTTATTTTTTGATAAAATTGGCATAGGATAAATATTCTTGGAAATATCATCTAAAACAGTAACTCCATTTGTATTTTTTAAAATTTCAAATATCTTTTTTAAATCAAAATTTTTATGAAATTCTATATTTACACTTTCTGAATGACCGCCTTCTACTGGAACTCTAACAGCAGTTGCTGTAATTTTAATTTCTTTATCGTCTAAAATTTTTTGTGTTTCTCTAATAAGTTTTATTTCTTCTGTAGTATAATTATCTTCTTGAAAATCACCGCAATGTGGAATGCAATTTTTATCTATAAAATACGGATAAACTTTTTTTGAAAAAATATTTTCTCTTTCATATTTTAACTGTTCTACAGCTTTTTGACCTGTTCCAGTTACAGATTGATAAGTAGAGATAACTAACCTTTTTATTTTAAAATGTTTATGTAAATCTGAAATTGCAATTAACATTTGTATGGTGGAACAATTTGGATTGGAAATAATTTTATCTTTTTTTGATAAAATATCTGCATTAATTTCCGGAATAATTAATTTAATGTCTTTATCCATACGCCAAGCAGAGGAATTATCTATAACAAAAATATTTTTTTTTGCAAATTTCTTAGCAAATTTCTTAGAAACTGCACTTCCGGCAGAAAATAAAATTACATCTAATTTTTTATTTAAAGCTTCTTCAATAGATATTAAAAAATATTCCTTTTTTTTGAAGAAAATTTTTTTTCCAACAGAACGCTCTGATGCAACTAAATAAAGTTTTTCAATTGAAATTTTTCTTTCTTCTAAAACTTCTAAAATTTTCTTACCAACTAAACCAATACCAACAATAGCAATTTTCATCTTTTATAATTTTTACAAAAATATTTAATTTTTAAACTATCAAAAATTTAAAATGCTTTATTTTCTTCAAAAATTTTTTTTGCTATTTTTAGTTTTAATTCTAAATCTTTTGATAATTTTTTTGCAAGATCAATTTTTTTATTTTCTAAACTTCTACCCAAATCTAAGGATATAAAAAAAGCATTTTTAATTGATAAATTTCCTAAAACTCCTAATAATTTATGATTTATTTTTTTTGCCAAAACAAGATCACCCATTTCTAAATGATCATTTAATGATTTTATGTTTTCTTTATAGGAAGAAAAAAAATCAAATAAGATACATTTAATAAGCTCTTTATTTCCAGAAATTCTTATAAATAATTCTTGAAAATCAATATCTTTAGACCTTAAATTATTCATTTTTTTATTTTTTTTATTTTTATAAATTTCCAATAATTTTTAATAATTTTGTAAGAAATTTAAAATAAAGTGTAATATACAAAATTATTGCTGTTATCCATAGGACAAATAAATTAACCCAAAAAGTATCTAAAAAAACACCAAATAATTTTTTTCTCGGAGCATAAAAATGAGATTTTAAAAAATTAGATTCTGGGTCATAAAAAATAGGTTCGCTTTTTCTATATAAATGTCCATCATATTCAAAAATCTTATTAGATTCACTTTTATTTTTTAATAGATCAGATAAACTCTCATTATAATAATTTTTCTTCTTTTTTAAAAATGCGTTAAATTCTGTACTATTTTTTTGTAAATTTCTAATTAATTTATCTTTTTTTTCATTTGCCTTATTATAACGTTTCATATAATAATTTTTTAAAATATTAAAAAAATTATTAACTTGTCTAAAAATATTTTTATTAATGACCTCTATCTCAATATTATCTAAGTCATCGAATTTTAATTTTTTATGAAAAGACAATTCTTTAGAAATTTCATTTCTTAAAAGAGCTAAATTAGAAATAACTTCTTCTCTTTTTTCTTTTATTTTTAAATTTCTTTCGCAAAAACTTAATTTATTTTCTAATTTTTTTATCCAATAATTTTTTTTAAATTCCGCATTACTCATCACTTTATCATAAAAAAAGAAATCTTTTTCATATTCATTATCCTTAAATTGCAAAACAGCAAGCGCCTCATAAGCCCAACGTGAAACCATAATTTCACCGTAAAAAGGAATGCTATTTGGTGAAGAAATTGTCGGATTAAGTTTATCAAATTTCACTATAATACCACTCAGGATAATTTGTGGAATAATTAAAAACGGTATTAAAATATAAACAGTAACAGGTTTTTCAAAAGAATCTGAAATATTTAAACCCAGCATATTTGCAACAGAAAACGTAGAAAAAACAATTAAAAAATATTCTAAAAAAAGACCTCTTATTTCCATAATAAGATTTCCAACAATTACAAAACTCAAAGCTTGAAAAGCAGAAAGAGCAAATAAAATAGCAACCTTAGAAAACAAATAACTTGTTCTGCTGAGATTTAAAAATGCTTCTCTTTTTAAAATTTTTCTATCTTTTATAATTTCTTCTGCACTGACAGTCAAGCCAATAAAAAGTGCAACTATAACAGACATGAAAATATAAACAGGTAAATTTGTATTTTCACTGAAAACATAATCAGAAACATTTTTATCTATATCGAAATATCTTATTATAAAAGAAAGTAAAAATGCAAGAAAAGCAGATTGCAAAAAATTAATAAACATATATTGTTTATTAGATAATTTTGACAATACATCTCGTTTCAAAAAAACAAGAAATTGATTAAATTTATTTGGAATTTTAAAAGATATTTCCGGAAGTTCTAAAGTATTTGGTTCTTTTTTTTCTTTTAATGTTTCGGAAAATTCTTCAAAATGCTCGAACCATTCCACCGGAGTAATTTTTCTTGTTTTTGTAAGATTTCCATATTCATCTAAAACCTGAGATTCAACAATATTAAAAATTTGCTCAGAATTTACATTCCCACAAACATGACAAACACTTTCATTCCAATCGGCTTGTAATATTCTTGATTTAAAATACATAATTGAATCTATGGGATCTCCCTTAAAAATCAAATAACCTCCGGTGTCTAATATCATTAACTTATCAAACATTTTAAAAATATCAGATGAAGGCTGATGTATTACTACAAAAACTAATTTTCCTTTCAAAGATAATTCTTTTAAAAGGTCTAATATATTTTCGGAATCTCTTGACGAAAGTCCAGAAGTTGGTTCATCAAGAAATAATACTGATGGCTCTCTTAATAATTCTAATGAAATATTCAAACGTTTTCTTTGTCCACCGCTAATTTTTTTATTCAGTGGATTTCCAACTTTCATATTTCTAATGTCATAAAGTCCAAGATTTAAAAGTAATTTTAAAACTATTCTTATAATTTTATATTCATTGTAATCTTCGAAACATAATTTTGCATTAAAATATAAATTTTGAAAAACTGTCAAATCTTCCATCAATAGATCATCTTGGGAAACATAACCAATTACTCCTTCTATTTTTTCTTTTTCATGGTGAATATCAATTCCATTTATTAATACTTCTCCCGAAGTTGGAGGAAAAGTTCCGTTTAAAACATTTAATAATGTAGATTTTCCAGCTCCACTTGCTCCCATTATTCCTACCATTTTTCCAGATTCGCCAGAAAAATTTAAATTATGAAGTCCCTTAAAACCGTTTTTAAATTTATATTCTATATTATTTATATCAAAATTAATTTTAACCTTAGAATCATCTGTTATAAAAGCACCAACAATATCACTAAAATAAATAGGTTTGATTTTAGGTGTTCTTATTGAAGTTCCAAAAGTTAAAACATAAATTTTATTTTGTCTAACTAATTGACTGCTAATTGATAATTCGCTTTCTCCAGAATATTGCATTATATGAAGATCTGAAGGTTGAATATGAAGTATTTTTATTTCGCAGAATAAGTTTTCAGAAAAAATATGTTTTGCTTCTTTATGCCTATTTTCTTCAACATTATTTATTAATAAAACTTCTGGAATATCAGACACTTCTAAATTTTTTATAATAAAATCGCTAATTTTTTTAAATTCATCCATTGGAATTAAAAAAGTCTCGGCAACAGTACTAACAAATTCCATCTCTTGCTCAGAGATTTCTTCTTCTTTATCTGATTTTATAAATTCTAATAAAAGAATTACTAATATATATTTTTGTCTTTGTGCTAATTCTTGGTTAATTTCTGTGCAAATTTTTAAAACTCTAACGGAGCTAAAAGCAAGTTGTTTTCTTACTTTACTAGTTTTTTTATTTCTTCTTCTTTTTTGGAACTTATCTAAATATTCTCTAAAAACTTGGAGATATTCTTTCACAAGTTCTTGATTTAATTGTTGTTCTAAAAAAGATTTAACAACGGAAATACGTTCTAAAATATCACTCTCTGGGCGAGCTATAACTGCAAATAATTGCATCAATGCTCTTAAAATCTTTTGACTCATGTTTCAAAAATTTTTACAAATTAAAAAAATAATTTTTTTTTTAAAATTTCAAATTGCTCTTTTATCATTCACAAAATTTTAATATTAAAAAAATTCCAATTATCATAATTGGAATTTTTCATTTTTTTTTATTTTTTAAAAAATAAAAAAATCAAATATCCAATTGCAATTCCAACAATTAAAGTAATTAAATATGTTGCTATTGCTTTTTTATCATTAGAACAAGGTTCTTCTTTTTTTGAAAAAATAACTTTTTTATCACTATTTTTTTTATTATTTGAAATAATAAGTTTTTTATTATCTTTTGCTTTTTGTCCTTTTCTTGAGATAATAGTTTCTTTTTCATAATCTTTCATTCTTAATTCTTCACCTCTTTTTGCCACTACATCACGATAAAAATCTTCACTATACCCACAATATTGTGGAACACCTTTTTCATCTTTTTTATAACCATCAAGATATTTAGTAAATAATTCCTGTCCAAATTTTATCCATCTTTGGTGGGTTTCTATAGATTGTTTTTTAGAAAAAGAAGTAATATAGCCAAGAGCTGCATTTTTATCTTTTTCAAATAATTTAGCTGCTTCCTCATCAACCCTTATAACTTCTTTAAAAAAAGAAAATTCTAATTCTCTTTGTAATTTTTTTAAATCTTTAATCATTTCATCATAACGAGTATAAACGTAATTAGAAACAAAATTAAATGCCCAAAAAGATGCATCCCAAGTAAAATTTTTTAAACTTCCATTACCTTTTCTTAAATTATCAGGCACACTTTTCATACCGCAATACATAGGAACATAAACTGTCATATCAGTATCATCAACACCAAACCATAAAATTCCACCTATAGGATCTGGCAAATTTTTTCTACATTGTGCAACAAAAGAAAAACCTGTCTGAGGAGTTGAAGTTGCTCTTTCCCATAAATAACTTACACTATCAACCTTCCAAACTAATGGTCGCCAGCGATAAGGTAATCCAAAAGGTCCAGCGTCTTTTCCTTTTGTCATATCAAGTGGTGTACCTTCAAAATGATCTCTCATTAGTTCCATTAAATCATGAGGACTAATTTTTTTATCTGGTTTTATCCAAAGTGGCATTCTTTCTGCTCCGGTTACTCCATCTACATAATCAAAATATTTTTTGCAATTTTTATTTACTCTATTAAACATTGCCCAAACTCTCGCTTCGCAAAAACGTAAAGCACCATAATCTAAGGGAGCATAAGCATCAGCAAAACTAAAATCTTTATCTTTTCCTTTAAAATATCCTTTTTCCCTTGCGAAAGAAATTACATCTTTTGAATATAAACAGTTTTCTTTATCATTTAAAGGAAAAGTTGTTATTCTTGCTTGATTTGCATGTCCAGAAACATAACCGTCAGGAATTCTACGTGCAACCCAAACCGCACCTTTATTTCCAACACCTTTACCAATAAAATCCATTATCCAAGCTTCATTTTTATCAGCTATGGAAAATGATTCTCCTGTACTGTAATAACCATATTCATTAACTAATTCGTTCATTACTTTTATTGCTCCTCTGGCTGTTTTTGCACGTTGTAAAGTAATGTAAATGAGACTACCATAATCAATTAAACCTGTTGTATCTTGCAGTTCTTTTCGTCCAGTATAAGTAGTTTCGCCTATTGCAAGTTGGTACTCATTCATATTTCCAACCACAGAATAAGTATGTAAAACTTGTTTTATTTCGCCTAAGTATTTTCCTGTATCCCACTCAAAAACTTTAAGCAAAGCTCCTTCGGGAAAATCTCTCGATGGAAAATAATATAATTCTCCGTACATGTGTTGCGAATCTGCGGCATAAGTTATCATGTTAGAACCGTCAGCAGAAGCACCACTTGTAATAATGAAATTAGTACAAGCAAAATTATTTCCTACAAGCAGTAGGAAAAAAATAAATAAACTAAAAATTTTTTTTTTCATTTTTCAAATAATTTTTTTACAAAACTAAAAAAAAATTAATATTTTTTATAAAAAAAAAATAATTTTGCAAAAAAAATAAAATGAGTAGAATTATTGCATTTGATGTTGGTAAAAAAAGAATTGGAATTGCGGTTACTGATCCATTAAAAATAATTGCAAATAGATTGACAACAGTTCAAAATAAAGATATTTTTGAATTTTTAAAGGATTATTTAAAAAAAGAAAATGTTTGTTGTTTTGTTGTTGGTTTAGCGAAACAGATGAATAATAAAGCATCTGAATCTACCATTTATATTAATATTTTCGTAAAAAAGTTAAAAAAAATTTTTCCAAATATTCCCATAGAATGGGAAGACGAAAGATTTACGTCTAAAATTGCTTTTCAGACAATGATAGATGGCGGCTTGAAAAAAAAAAGAAGACAAGATAAGAAATTAATAGATGGTATTAGTGCAACAATTATTTTGCAATCTTATCTTGAAAGAAATAATTTTTAAATTAAAAAAAATAAAAATGAAATTATCTGTTATTCCTTACGGCTCATTTATTTTGAGAAAAAAAAATTTAGAAATTGATAAAAATTATAAAGATCTTGATAAACTTGTAAAAGATATGTTTGAAACTATGTATTTTGCAAATGGAGTTGGTCTTGCTGGTCCCCAAGTTAATAAAAATATTCGTTTGTTTATTATAGATGCTTCCGCTATGGAGGAAGATGACCCAAAAGCAAAAGATTTTAAACAAGTTTTCATAAATCCGAAAATTATTAAAGAGGAAGGAAAATTATGGAAATATAAAGAAGGATGTCTGAGTGTTCCGGAGATAAGAGAACATGTTAAAAGAAAACCTATTGTTCACATAGAATATTTTGACGAAAATTTTCATTTTCACAAGAAAACTTACGACGGAGTAATTGCAAGAATTATTCAACATGAATGTGATCATTTAAATGGTATTGTTTTTGTGGATAAAGTTTCACCTATAAAAAAGCGACTATTAAAAAGTAAATTAAAAGCCATTTCAAAGGGTAAAATCACAACAAACTATAAAATGAAATATAATTAAAAAAAAATCGGCGTTTTTTGGAAAAAAATTTTTTTAAATAAATTGTTAAAATTTTGGCGTTTTTTGGAAAAAAATTTTTTTTTAAATTGGTATTCTTTTTTAACACAAATGTTTGATGTCGAATGTTGTATTTTTTAA
>JAOZVH010000322.1 GCA_029938235.1 Bacteroidales bacterium | reverse complement strand
TATCAAAAATTGACATTCAAAATTTTAATTCAGGAAATTATATTTATAATATTTTAAGTGATAATAAAATCATTGAAAAAGGAAAAATAATTGTTAAATAAATTATGTGTTTTTTCAAAAAAAAATTTTTTTCAATTTTAAAAAACATTAAAAAATCTGCATTTTTATTGAAATATTTTTTTTTGAAAAAAAATGTAAAAAAATTTGCAAATAAGAAAATTGTATTTATCTTTGCAACACAAATTAGCACGGCTTAACGGCTTAACGGCTTAACGGCTTAACGGCTTAACGGCTTAACGGCTTAACGCTTTTTGTTAATTTGTAAATATTAATTAATTTTTTAATTTTTTTTTACAAATGAAAAATAGTTATTTATCAGTATTGTTTATAGCAATGTTATTGCTTAATTTTTCTTCTTGCCAAGAAGAAGAAGAAAATGTTTCTCTTAAAGATAAACATTTGAAAAATGAATTTGTTAATCCTTATGATGATTGTGGTTATCATCACAATAAAATTCTGGAGAAAATTCTTCAAGAAAGTATAAATGTTGAAAGGGTTTTAAATGATGAAGAAAAGGCGGATTGTTTTGTTGCTTGTGCTATAGAATATTTTGGATTGGCTCAAGAAGATATATCAGAATACAAAGCTGAAACATTAGCAATGTTAAAAGAAGATTTAGAACTTGGTAAACCTGCTTATCTTACAGGATAATTAGGTGCATATTATGACGAAACGGACTATGTTTTTAAAAACTATAAAAATACAGAAAATTTTGATGATTTACATGTACAAATTAGAGATATTGAAATTAGAGCATATAGCGATGCTAATTTAAATGAAGAAGAAAAGTCAATAGTATTAGGTGCTTGTTCTGTTGCTCATCACACAATAAATTATTGGTCTAATCCAATATGGGATTGGGAAAATGAAAATGTTCCTGAAACAAGTATAGGTACAATGTGGGCGGACTGTAAAGGATTTTGGTCAGGTGGGCCTGGTCTTGGAAACCGCAAGAGAAAAGCAGGAATAATGTCTGATAGAGCAGCACATCAAGTAATGGAAATTTCTATTTGGGATTGGGTAATATTTTCAAGCAGATAGAAAAATAAAATTATATAGATTTTTACAAAGAATTATAAATTTAATTCTTTGTTTTTTTTAATTATTATTATCTAAAATAATGTATAAAAAAATTTTTTTTCTATTTTACATTTTTATTAATCAATTTTTATTTGCTCAGAATTACAATCATATCAAGGGAATTGTAAAAGACAAAAAAACAAAAGAGATTTTGGCTTTTGCAAACATTACTCTCAAAAATAAAAATATAGGAACAATGTCCAATGAAAAAGGAGAGTTTTCTTTTAATATGGGAAAATGGTCTTTGTCCGACACTTTTTGTATTTCATTTATGGGATATGAAACCTTAAAAATTCCTGTTAAAAGAATAGAATTAAATAATAATCAATTGAATACTTATTTTTTAAACAGTAAATATATTTCATTAAATAGTATTACTGTTTTAGATAAAAAAATAACCGTCCGAGATATTATCAATAAAGCTATCGAAAAAATACCTGAAAATTATTATTTAGATGAATATAATTCAGATGCATACTTTATATCAAGTACAGCAGATTTTAGAAATAAAGCAAAAGAATTTTTAAAAATTAAGTCTGAGTATGCAGTAAAAATTTACCACCCAGCTTATGAAAAAAGACATAGGGGAGGTTTAAGTAGTGATGAACAAATGGATTTAATAGGAATAAAAGAAGATATAGATAAAAATCAAGAAAAAGATACTTTAAATTATTCTGAAGTAGACTTACGATCATGTGTTTTTGATAATATTGCTCGTTATAAAAATAATAAAATGGATTTCTTGCATCCACGAAAGAATAGACATTATAAATTAAAGATAGAAAATATCTTAACTTATCATGAAAATTTAGTTTATGAAATAAGTTATAAACGCAAAAAACCTGTAAAAAAAATAGGATGGCATTACAATGTTGAAGGAAAAATATATATTCGTCAAAAAGACTATGCTATTTTAGCTGTCCATAATTATTCAAAATATCAATCGAATAGTTATTATGGCTTTAGGCAAACAAATATTGCCTACAAAAGTTATGATAATAAATTATTTTTATCTTATATTTATTTTCATTCTCAAAGCAAAAAACATGATTTTAATGAAAAAACGTTAATTGGAGGAAATAGAGATACGATGAGTAATACTTATAAATTTTTTGTCAATAAAATAGAAACAAAAAATGTAAAAAAAATAAACGCAGATAATTTTTATGAAAATTTTTTTAAAATAAAATACGACCCAGAATTTTGGGAAAATTATAATTACATTTTAGATACCATCCCAGAACAAAGAGATAGTTTGCTATTTAATAAAAATAAATAAAAATTCAATGATTTATCAATTTTCTGTTTATTAATCTGCGCTTGTGTTTGTTCGAAACATTGGTGTTTAGAAAAACTCCAATCCAATGTTATTTTAAGATTTTTTTTTTAATTTAAAAAATTTGGTTGTTTTTTGAAAAATATTTTTTTTTGAATTATAAAAAATGTTAAAATTTGGTCATTTTTTGAAAAATATT
>JAOZVH010000321.1 GCA_029938235.1 Bacteroidales bacterium | reverse complement strand
GCACAATTTCTGTAGAAACTATGAAAATTTATTTTCAAATGAAAAATTTATAAAATTTATTTAAAAAAAATTTTTTTCAAAAAACGCCCAAAATTTTAACATTTTTTAATTTCAAAATAAAAAATTTTTTTCATAATTCGTCCAAAATTTAATGATTTTTAAAAAACAACATTGGAGGTTTCTTTTTTAACCTCCAATTTAAACACCAAAAATTCGTCTAAAATTTTAATATTTTTTAATCTCAAATTAAAAATTTTTTTTGAAAAAACGTCCAAAATTTTAATATTTTTTAATTTCAAAAAAAAAATTTTTTTCAAAAATCGTCCAAAATTTAATGATTTTAAAAAAACAACATTGGAGGTTTCTTTTTTAACCTCCAATTTAAACACCAAAAATTCGTCTAAAATTTTAATATTTTTTAATCTCAAATTAAAATTTTTTTTTTTAAAAAACGTCCAAAATTTTATACTTCAAACATTGGTGTTAAAAAAGAAACCTCCAATGTTAAAAAATTTTTTTTTCAAATTCGTCCAAAATTTCAACATTTTTTAATTTCAAAATTAAAAAACTTTTTTTTTCAAAAACGTCCAAAATTTTATAATTTTTTTTATTTTTTTTGAAAAATTTGAAAAAAAAATATCCATAAATTTTTAATTTATGGATATTTTTTTTATTTTAAAAAATTATTATAGAATTATTTTTGCGTTTACAATTTTATTATCAGAATAAAATTTCACAAAATAAGTTCCGCTTTTCTGAGCAATATCTAATTTTATTAGAGATTTTTCATTTAAAAGTTCTTCGAAAACTTTGCGTCCAGCAATGTCATAAACAATAACATTTGCTTTTTCAAAAGGATTATCTATGTAAATATTTTTTTCGTAAGAATAAATTTTTACAGATTTTTCAGCAATATTTTCAAGATTTTCATTAGAAAAATGTAAAACAAAACGATCTTCAGAATCACTCTTTTTAGAATTAAATTTGTAATTTTCTAAATTCTTAATTTCGCCCGTATTTTTATCTTCAATAAAAACATTCTTAGAATTCAAATTATTTTCTGTAACTTCAATAGAAAATTCACCATGTTCGCCAGCAATAAAATGCAACGGAATGGAAATATTTTCATCTTCAGAAAATAAATTATTAATGGAAGTTTCAAAATTATCCTCAGACATTGTAAATAAATGTGGTAATTCCTCATTATCCTCAAAGATCTTATCAGTGTTCTCTGCTTCAGAAATAAAATCATTTAAAATAATTACCGTTTCATCAGAATAATTTTTTCCAGTAACTTTCAAACGTAAAAGATCATTTATATAATTCATTCTTTTGGCATCATTTTGAATAATTTCCTGATGAACGCGGGCCGCTTTATTTACGGTTAAAGAAGGACTATTTTGACTGGCTTTTACTATAAAACCACACATTGTAGGAATAATTCCATTTGTTCTTCCATTTGTTCCGGTTGTTCCATTCCAAGAAGATAAACGACCTAATGCTTCACTCCAAATATAAACAGATGTACGAAGATCTGTTTTTATCCAACCAGATTCTTCATCCCAATCTATTGCACAAGGATAAGGATTTCCTGCCAAAGCAGAACGCCTTTTTCTTGGAGGTACAGAAAGTTCATATTCATTTAAATTATTAAATGTTCCATTAAAAGTAACAGTTTGAGCATCTACATTTCTAATGTCATAGCCTTGTCCTATTTCCATATTTTCATTATTTACTTCGGTACTTCTTCCATTTTCTAATTTTAGAATTTTACCATCAGCAGCAAATGTAAAACTTGAAGTATTAAAATTTTCAGAAATAGGTTTAGAAATGTAAAATTTTCTATAAGCAGTATAATCTGTATAAGAAGAATAGTCTATTGTAACTTTAGATGTCATAGTTCCACCATTATTAGTAATTTCACCATCAACAATTAATGAACCAGATGCTTTTGATAATTCACCATTTTCATCTCTTATTGCAGAATTTATAAGAACTGTTCCGTTTGTTTTAACTTCCAAATTTCCTGTAACAGTCGCATTACCATCTGCTTGGATTTCTAAATTTCCATTTTCTACATTCACACTTTTAGCTTCTAAATGCTGATTTTCCGGAACAATTACATTTCCATTTTCAATAACTGTAATGATACAGCCTGTTGGGAAATCAGTAGGTGTTGTTGTACCTAAAGTAAACTCAAAATCAAAAATAAATTCTGTACCTTCTTCAATTGGTAATTCTAATTCTGGTTCCCATTTTTCGCCGTCCCAAGTATAAATTGAAGGAAATAAATAAGGATAACCACTATCTTCATTTATAGACCAAGTGTTTACAAAGTCCCAATCTGTAAAAGTAGATGCTTGTTGCATTTCGGCAGTGGTTTTGCCTGTTACACCGTCAGAAGAACCAGATCCAACTCCATTCGTTGCTGGACTTGATGTTTCTGTATTCCAAAAGGAACTGCTGATGGTTCCATCACTATTACTTCCAACAAGACCACCAGAATTATTTCCTGTTACGCTTCCTGTAGCATAAGAATTGGTGATGGTTCCACCCTTATTTTTTCCAACAAGGCCACCGACAGAATTTCCTGTCTCTGTTTTTGTTATGCTTCCTGT
>JAOZVH010000142.1:7541-8968 GCA_029938235.1 Bacteroidales bacterium | reverse complement strand
AAAAAAAAAAAAGAAAAAAAACTTTTTACCATACTAAATTGAGTGGATACCAAAATTGTTCAAGATTTTAATATTTTTTATTTTGAAATTTAAAAAAAAATTTTTTCAAAAATCATCCAAAATTTTAATGCTTTTTATTTTGAAATTTAAAAAAAAATTTTTTCAAAAATCGTCCAAAATTTTAATGTTTTATAATAATAAAAAAAAAGATTTTTTTAAATTCAAAATATAAAATTTTTCAAGAAAAGTCTTTCATTTTAAAACGAGAGATTTCTCTTTCTGTTAAAAAACGCCATTTTCCACGAGAAAGATTTTTTTTTGTTAAACCTGCAAAATAAACTCTATCTAATTTTTTTACTTTATAACCAAGATGTTCAAAAATTCTTCTGACAATTCTATTTTTTCCCGAATGAATTTCTAAACCAATTTGCGATTTATCTTTTTCATCGGCATAACTTATCTCGTCAATTCTTACATAACCATCTTCCAAATCCAAACCTTCTGCAATTTTCATCATATCACTACTTTTTAAGTTTTTATTTAAAAAAACATGATAAATTCTTTTATGATGATATTTTGGGTGCATTAAATTTTTTGCTAAATCTCCATCATTTGTAAAAAACAAAACTCCGGTAGTAGTTTTATCAAGACGACCAACAGGATAAATTCTTTCATTTCCTGCTATTTTCACAAGATCCATTACAGTTTTTTCTGCAAAAGGGTCTCTTAATGTTGTTACAAAATTTTTCGGCTTGTTCAAAACTAAATAAACTTTTTTCTCCGTTTTAATAATTTTGTCATTAAATCTTATTTCATCAATGTCTGGATCTATTTTAGAACCCATTTCAGAAACAACTTTTTTATTGACTTTTACCAAACCAGATTTAATATAATCATCAGCTTCGCGGCGAGAACAAACACCACTATTTGAAACAAATTTATTCAAACGAACAAGATTTTTTTCGATATTTTCCTCATTTTTTCCCTCCGTTTTTTTAAAGGGATTAGTTCGTTTTCTCCTGACAATTTTCCTTTCATAATTATGATTTCGCCAGCGGTCATCTTTTAAACCATAACCTCTACGTTGAAATCTTTCATCGTCAATATTGTCATGCTTTTTGCTTTTAATATCATTTGAAAATTCACCATCTTTTTTTGAAAAACCTTTTTTATCTTTAAAAAATTTTTTTTCTTGAAAATCACGACTTTTTTTATCATCTTTATCAAAAAAAGGTTTTTTTTCTTGAAAATCATGACTTTTTTTTGAAAAACTTCTTTTATCATCTCTTTCTTGAAAATCACGACTTTTTCTTGAAAAACTTCTTTTATCATCTCTTTCTTGAAAATCACGACTTTTTCTTGAAAAACTTCTTTTATCATCTCTTTCTTGAAAATCATGACTTTTTTTTGAAAAACTTCTTTTATCA
>JAOZVH010000142.1:0-7441 GCA_029938235.1 Bacteroidales bacterium | reverse complement strand
TTTATCATCTCTTTCTTGAAAATCATGACTTTTTTTTGAAAAACTTCTTTTATCAACTCTTTCTCGAAAATCACGACTTTTTTTTGAAAAACTTTTTCTATCATCTTTTTCTTTAAAATCACGACCTTTTTTTGAAAAACTTTTTCTGTCATCTTTTTCTTTAAAATCACGACCTTTTTTTGAAAAACTTTTTCTGTCATCTTTTTCTTTAAAATCACGACCTTTTTTTGAAAAATTTTTTTTATTATCTCCTGATTTTTGAAATTTTCTTTCTCTCATAAAAATATTTTTTTGCAAATTAAAACAATTATTTACAATAATTTTTTTATTATTAAAAAAAATTACATTTTTGTCAAAATTTTATTTTATGAATTTTATAGGAATTATACCATCTCGTTATGCTTCTGTTCGTTTGCCTGGCAAACCTTTGATAAAAATCAAGGGAAAAACCATGATAAAACGTGTTTACGAAAGAGTTGACAAAGTTTTAAATTACGTTCTTGTTGCAACAGACGATGAAAGAATTAAAAAAGAAGTTGAAAATTTTGGTGGAAATGTTGTTATGACTTCCACAGAACACCAAAGTGGAACTGACAGATGTGCAGAAGCACTAAAAATTTTTGAAAATAAAGAAAATAAAAAATTTGATATTATAATAAATATTCAAGGGGACGAGCCATTTATTCATTCTGAACAAATTAAATCTATACAAAAATGTTTTCAAGAAAAAGACACTCAAATAGCAACTCTGGTAAAAAAAATTACAAAAAAATATGATATTTTCGACGAAAATAAACCGAAAGTAATTTTTAATAAAAATAAAGAAGCCATTTATTTTAGTAGATTTCCAATACCTTTTTTTAGAAATGAAAATAAAATTTCCGAGCATTCTTTTTATAAACATATTGGAATGTATGCTTACAGAAAAGATATTTTAAAAAAAATTACAAAATTATCGCCTTCAACACTTGAAAAAGCGGAAAGTTTAGAGCAATTAAGATGGATAGAAAACAATTTTAAAATAAAAATTGAAATTACTAATTTAGAATCTATCTCGATAGATACAAAAGAAGATTTAGAAAAATTGAAAAATTTATAATTTTTTTTAAAAAAAATAAATAAAATATGCTTTATTATTTGTTTGATTATCTACAAGAATTTTATGACTTTCCCGGTGCAGGTGTATTTAAATACATTTCTTTTAGAGCTGGAATGGCTTTAATTTTTTCATTAATAATTTCTACTGTTTATGGAAGACGCATAATTGACTATTTACAAAAAAAACAAGTTGGAGAAGTTGTTAGGGATTTAGGACTTGCTGGACAGTATGAAAAAAGAGGTACACCAACTATGGGTGGTTTTATAATTTTATTTGCCATAATAATTCCAACTTTATTATTTGCAAAATTAGGAAATATTTATATTATTTTAATGTTAATAACAAGTGTTTGGCTTGGAACAATTGGTTTTATTGATGATTATATAAAAACTTTTCGTAAAAAAAAATCTGGTTTATCCGGACGTTTTAAAATTTATGGACAAGTTGGTCTGGGAATAATTGTTGGTTTAGTAATGTATTTGAGTGATGATATAGTTATAAGGGAAAAAATAAATGATGATTATTTAAGTGATAATACAGAGATAGAAAATATAGATAACAAATATAAAGATGTTAAATCTACAAAAACAACCATTCCTTTTTTTAAAAATAATGAATTTGATTATAAAGATCTCGTTTCATTTTCTGGAAAATACACAAATTTTTTTTCATGGTTAATATTTATTTTTTTTACAATTTTTATTATTACAGCGGTTTCTAACGGAGCAAATATTACTGACGGATTAGATGGACTTGCCACCGGAACTTCCGCAATTATAGGAATAACTCTTGGAATTTTTGCTTATCTTTCTGGAAATATGATCTATTCAGATTATCTAAATATTATGTATATTCCAAATTCTGGGGAATTAGTAATTTTTATTAGTGCTTTTACCGGAGCAACTGTAGGATTTTTATGGTATAATTCTTATCCTGCACAAGTTTTTATGGGTGATATGGGAAGTCTTGCACTTGGCGGAATTATTGCTGTTTTTGCCATAGTTATAAGAAAAGAGTTATTAATTCCAGTTTTATGTGGAGTTTTTCTTGTGGAAAATTTATCTGTTATTTTACAAGTTTCTTATTTTAAATACACAAAAAAAAAGTTTGGAAAAGGAAAAAGAATTTTTAAAATGGCTCCATTACATCATCATTTTCAAAAATTGTCTTATCCAGAGCCGAAAATTGTAACACGTTTTTGGATAATTTCTATTTTATTGGCAGCAATTACTTTAATAACATTAAAACTTAGATAAGTTTATAATTAAATCAAAAAAATTATTGAATTAAAAATAAATCATTTTTGGATAAAATTTTTAAAAGGAAAATCAAATATTTAAAACTCAGTAATTTTTTTGATTATTATTTCAATTTTTTATTATGAAAAAGTATTTTTTTATTATCATTTTAATATTTTTATTTTTTTCTTGTAAAAAGAATCAAAAAAAATATTTTAAAAATTACGGTTTTGCACAAGGTACGAGTTTTCATATCATTTATGAAAATGATAAAAATTTATTTCAAGAAATAGATTCTCTTTTATTAGAATTTGATAATTCTTTGTCAATTTACAATAAAAATTCTATAATTTCTAAGGTTAATAGAAATGAAAAAGTTATTCTGGATAATTATTTTAAAACACTTTTTTTAAAATCAAAAGAAATTCATAAATTTAGTAATGCTTATTTTGATTTGACGGTTGCTCCGCTTGTAAATGCATGGGGATTTGGTTTAAAAAATAAAGAAAATATAACAAAAAATTTAATTGATAGCATTTTACAATTTGTTGGTTTTGAAAAAATTACTTTAAAAAATGGGAAAGTTTTTAAGGAAAATAATAAAATTACTTTAAATGCAAATGCCATAGCACAAGGTTATTCTGTTGATATTGTTTCTTATTTTCTGGAAAAAAATAATATTAAAAATTATTTAGTAGAAATAGGCGGAGAAGTAAAAGTAAAAGGTTTTAATGAAAAATCTAAAGCTTGGAGAATAGGAATAGATAAACCTTTGGAAAACAGCAATTTATCAGATAGAGAGTTACAAATTATTTTAGAATTAAATAATAAAAGTTTAGCAACGTCCGGAAGTTATAGAAATTTTTACGAAGAAAGAGGAGTAAAATATTCTCATTCTATAAATCCTAAAACGGGTTATCCTGTTAGAGATTCTTTATTAAGTGTGACGGTTATTACTGATGATTGCATTTTTGCTGATGCAATTGCTACTGCTTTTATGGTTATGGGTTTAGAAAAAACAAAAGTTTTTTTAGAAAAAAATATAAATTTACAAGCGTATTTAATTTATAATGACAAAGGAGAAATTAAAACTTTTTCAACAAAGAATTTTTTAGGTTTAGATAAAAAAATAAAAAAACATTAAAATTTTGGACGATTTTTGAAAAAAATTTTTTTTAATTTCAAATTAAAAAATGTTAAAATTTTGGACAATTTTTGAAAAAATTTTTTTTATCTTGAAATTAAAAAAATTTTTTCAAAATTTGGTCATTTTAAAAAAAAATTTTTTTTAATTATAAGAAATATTAAAATTTTGGACGATTTTTGAAAAATTTTTTTTTAAGAATTTACAGAGTTTATTTTATTTTCATTCATTATCAATATTTAAATTCTCTTTTAGTTTATCACCAAACAGACTTTTTTGTATCTTTTCGTTATAAAAAGGCAATCCAATTACTTTATATTGATTTTCAATTGTCCAATTTAACTTTGCTTTTTTTTCTATAGACTGTAAAAAATCTTCTTTCCATTTATCTTTTTCTATCAATTGCTCACCTTTTGGCTCAATGAATAGTTGATAAAATAATTTATTTTCTGTATTTTTATCTTTTAAATACAAAAGATAATCAGGTTCTAATGCTTTGCCGTCATCAAAGTTGATCAGTTGAAAAAAACTCTCGTTACGCAAAAGATGAATTTCAGAATATTTTTCCTGTAGTGCTTTCATTTGACTGTCAATAAATTTTACCAAATATTTTTCTTCTGATGTTCCAAAATTATCTGTGTAGCTGTGCCAATCTTTTTTATCTATTCTTGTTGATAAATCGTTTGGTATATCGCTTCGTAAAATTGATTTTCCAACTTCGCTTTTCCCTCCTTTCCTAATTTGGAAACGCAAAGTTTTTTCTTTGAAAATTTTTTTTATTTGATGCGGTTCAAAAACTTTTGTGCCAATATATTGTTCTTCTGTTGCTTTAAAACCTTTTAATATTTCTGATAACACATATTTTGCAAGTTCGTATTTTTGTTTTTGTGCTGCAAATTCTGCTTTATAAAAAACTCCTTCAACGGTTACTTTTACTTCGCCCAAATATTTTTCATTTTCAATAAAATCATCTATTGACTTTACAAAGGGAAACCATTTTTTAATTTCTGAAAATTGCAACTTGTTAAACTGATTAATTGCTTTTTTTAGTAATTGACGGTCAAACTTTTTTAGTGTGTATTCTTGAATCATTCTGTCTTGTTTCATTTGTAATTCGTTACCAAATACAGATGTTTCTTTTACTAATCCAGTGTAGAAATTATATTTATGTTGTTTTATTATTTTTGGACTGCGAAATTCTTTTGTTGCAGAAGTGTTTTTGATACGTTTGTTTAAAAAGATAATACCATATTTGTAAATATCAGTTTGTTTGAAAAAATCTTTTAATTTTAATTTTTTTTCGATTGTATAATCTCCAATAATACCTGTTTCTTTAAGTGCAATATTTAGTTCATGAATATATCGTGGATTATATGAAGCATGATAATGTAATTCTTCGAGAATTTTCAATTCATTTTCAGCATCTTTGTCAAATTTACGTTTATATTTTTCTTGATTTTCATTGGTTTTAAAAGGACAATATCTTGCACCACGACCAATTAACTGAGCTTCAGAAACTGTGCTTTTGCCGGGTTTATTATTTTTGCTGTCTTTTGTCTCATAAAGTCTTATAATATCGTAAAGGTTAAGAACGTCCCAACCTTCATTTAATTTATCCACTGCAAAAATAACTCTAAATTCATTGTCTTTTTCTTCTAAGGTGTTTATAATTATTTGTTTTTCTAGGCTGTCATTTTTTGAATTTATAGAAATACATTTTTCTTCCGAAAAACTTTCTTTCAATTCGTCTATGAGGTTTTGAGTTGTAATATTTAAATTATCAAAATACTTAAAAGATTTATTAATGGCAATATTATTTTTGCTTCGTTGTCGGATATTTTTAATGGTTAAAGGTGTAATATTTCGCAAGGTATTATGAAATTCTTTTTCAAAGGATTCACTTTCTTTAACTGTTTTCGATTTCATAAGAATTACTGGTTTTATATTTAAACCATTCTTATTAGCAATTTTCATGCGATATTGGCTAAGTATAATTGCTTGAATGGCACGGTCGATTGGTTTTAAATCGGATTGCAAGGTTTTTACTTCTTTTGAATAACCATTTTCACGGAATTGTTTTAAGGGATAATCAAATATAATTTTATCAGCATATTTTTTGCTTACTGCTTCATGAGAAAGTTCTAATGTTGCGGTAAACTCAAACATAAGATTTTTATTTTTATTTGCATTAAAAATACAATTTACTGTATTTTCCCAAGATTTAAGGTCTTTTATTTCGCCTTTGTTGAGTTTCTTTTTTGTGAGTGCGTTTATGTGGTGTGCTTCGTCAGATATTAAAACAATTTCTTTATCAATAATATCCTCATTAGAAATCCTGTTTTCCATTGTCGTATTGAAGCGGCTGTGCAAACCTGCTACGGTGCTAAATATAATATTTATATCATCTGGGTTGCTGCTTTCAAAATTATCAACTTCTCTGACATTTATTTTTTTACCTTCAATTTCAATGTTCTGAGAAAATAAATATTTTGATGATTGCGGATTTAAAAAATTCTCTTTTGTTTTATTTATTATACTTGTGCTGTTTACAAAAAACAAAAAATTGCGATAACCTCTGTCATATAAATAAATTATTACACCTGCCATAACCATAGTTTTACCGCTGCCTGTTGCCATTTGAAACAATAAATGTGCATGTTGCTTGCGTTTTTTGTAATCGGTTAAATAATAAATAAAACGCTTAAAAGCTTCTTCTTGGTAAGGGCGTGGTGTATGGTGTAAATTATCTTTTATAAAATGAGGAATAACAGCATCCGCATAATTTTCCTCAAAAAGAAAATTCAGTTTTTCATTTAAAGTATTTGTTGCCATTATTCCTAAATTTTTTTATTGTCAGTTTTTTTCTCTAAAAAATTATTTGCATTTAATTTTGTAACCACATTTTTACCTGTGTTTTTTTCTAATTGATTACGTGCTACCTTGCTTAAAAGGTTCTCTTTTTTTGAAGGAATAGATTGTATTATTCGTAAAATGCCTTCGGTGTCTGAGGCTTGTATTTTTCGCATTTTGCCATCGGCAGTTTTCATACTAAGGAGGGTACAAATTGTACCCCAGTTGGCGGCAAGTTCAATGTTACGTTGTCGCATTCGTTTTATATATTGCTTTACGTCTCTACTTTCCGAAAGTATTTTAACTACGTCCTGAACAGAAAAATACCATTTCTCTTGCTCATCGTTCCAATGAGTACGCACTTGCTTATGTTCAAATAATTTTATATATTTTTCCGTTGCCATTATTTTGTTCTATAAAATTGATCATTTAATTTTTTATCGCTTTCGCTAACAGTAAAATTTTCGTCGTTCATTTCACCATAATTTAAATAAAGTTGGTTTTTATCTAATAATTCAAATAGAAATTTCTTTTGCTCTTCTAATTTTAATTCTTTAAAATATTCAATATTTTTATCAAAACTTTTATTATTGAACAAATAATTTAAAAAAGCATTTTCCCGCATATCTAACCAAATTATTAATAATTGCTCCGTGTTTGCGGATTGCATTATTTGCTTGATATATTTTTGATTGTATTCCATCAATTCGCAATATAGGAAACTGCCGCCGCCTTGCCAATTAACTGATTTTGAAATTCCTCCTTTTTCTCCTTTAATTACTTTTTGCAAACGTGCAACAGGAATATTCTCAATATAATCCAACTGCTCAATACCAATATACTTTCGTTTCATTTTGTGAGCTGTAGTTGCTGTTGTACCGCTTCCAAGAAAAAAATCTAAAACAAGGTCATTTTCTTGCGTTGATATTTCAATTATTCTTTTTATCAATTTTTCTGGTTTTGGAAAATTAAATATTTTTTCGCCAAAAATAGAATTTATATGTTTTGTACCAACACCTGCATTAATGATATTTTTTGGTGGTAAATATCCTTTTTGGTATCCACTCAATTTAGTATGGTAAAAAGTTTTTTTTCTTTTTTTTTTTTTTT
>JAOZVH010000141.1:1942-8975 GCA_029938235.1 Bacteroidales bacterium | reverse complement strand
TTTTTTTAATTGAAAATATTTTTCAAATTATTTATTGTGTTCTTTGGATTTTTAGATTTAAAAATAAAATTTCCTGCAACCAAGATATCTGCTCCACATTCTTTTAATTTCTTTGCATTTTTTAAATTTACGCCTCCGTCAATTTCTATCAAAGTTTTAGCTTTTTTATTCTTAATTAAATTTTTTAAATTTTTTACTTTTTCATAAGTATTTTCTATAAATTTTTGTCCTCCAAATCCTGGATTTACTGACATAATTAAAACTATATCTAAATCCTTAATAATATCTTCCAAATTATAAATTGAAGTGTGGGGATTTAAAGAAACTCCGACTTTCATTCCGAAATTTTTTATATTTTGAACAGTTCTATGCAAATGTTTGCAAGTTTCATAATGAACCGTTAAAATATCTGCTCCGGCATTTTTAAATTTTTCAATATATTTATCTGGTTCAATTATCATCAAATGAACGTCTAATTTTTTTTTTCCATATTTTTTCACAATGTCAATAATTGGAAAGCCAAAAGATATATTCGGAACAAATACACCGTCCATAATGTCCAAATGGAAACTATAGGCAGAAGATTCATTAATCATTTCTATATCTTTTTTTAGATTAGAAAAATCAGCACTTAGTAAAGATGGTGAAATCATTTTTTTTAAATTTTTTATAAAATTTGTTTTATCCGTTTTAAAAACGGATAAAACAAATTAATAAATTTTAATTTTTTATTATTTTTTCAATGAAAATATTTTTTTCCTTAGTATTTATTTTAATAAAATAAATTCCTTTTTCAAAATTAGAAATATCTATATGAGATCTATTTCCATTATTAGTAAAAATCACTTTACCTATCGTATTATAAATTTCTATTTTTTCAATTTTATTGAAATTTTTAAAATATAATACATTTTGAACTGGATTTGGATAAATTTCAAATGCTTTTGCTGTTACATTATCAATGCTAACATCTGTAATTGTGAACGGCATAGCTTGAGAGTCAGTCATTTGATTTTCAGCAATGTCTTTAATATTTGAAATATCTAAAACATAATTACCTTCTATCATTTCTGGAGAAACACTCAAAATAACTTTGCTTTGATTATCTAAAGTTGCTGTAATTGTATAATCAATATCTGAATTTTCATTAGAAATGCCAGTAATAGCATAATTACTTGAATTTTCTGCACTTGTTAAGTCTAAATCTTCTGAAAAGATAATTTCTATAGAAGTTGTTGTTAAAACATTCACACTTGTAGCTACTGGAGGTAATTGGTCACCTAAAGATTCAATATCATTTTCATCTCTTGGTTCTATTTTATAATTTCCATAAGAAAAATTTAAAATTCCTGTAACTTCATAATCATTTTCATAAGTTGGAGCGAAAACAATTCCAATATCATCTATTCTAATACTGTCATTGTTTTCAATACTTGTGATTTGCCATTCGCCATAATTTTCTGGATGGTCTGGATTAATAGATGTACATCTTCCCAAAACTTTAATTAAAACTCCTTCAAATTCATCGTTCAAAATTTGAGAAATTTCAAGTTCTTCTGCAGATGGTAAATTATTTCCTGAAGAATTTACAATAATTTCTGAAGCATTTATCAAAGTAATGTGTTCAAAATCTAAATCAACCATACCTTTTAAAGTTATTTCGTCTCCCAAAGCAACTTCATTTCCATTTACCCAAATTCCAGAATATGCACCGTTTCCATCTTGAACAGTAAATTTATTTGCATTTTCAAAAACTGCAGTAACTATTCCATTCGTAATAACCATTTCACCAAAATATTCACCCGTTTGAATTTCATTTATAGTATATTCATTTGCTTCTGGTTCAATAGAATTTATTTCGCCCGGAGTTCCTTCGAAAGGTGTCAAACTGTAAGTCAAATACCAACTTTCAATAAGGTTACCATCTGCTTCTGGAGTAGTTTTTTCATAAACTTGACTGTTCCAATCAACTTCAAATGTTGTTTCATCTATCAAATTATCATTTGCATCTTTTACAGAAAAATAATAATTCTCTTTTATATAAACTCCTTCGCCTGTTGTGCTTTCTGCAATTGGTACAATACTCGCATCAACTTCTGTATAATTTAATAAAAATTCATCTCTATCTCTTGTAGCTATCAAAAAACCATTTGCTTCTATAATTGTTCCAGCAAGAAACACAAAACTTGCATCACCTTTTGCACCATAAACCTCAGTAGAATAAACAGTCCAATTTCCAATTTCTATAGCTTCATTTGTTGTATTATATAATTCAATGTAAGAATTTTGATAAGTGTTTGTCATTCCGTAAGGTTCGCCAACTTCGTTAATAATTACATCTCCAACTTCTGGTATATTTCCTGATTCAGAAATAGTAAAATAGTTTTCACTCATATCGAATAATTCTGCATTTTCTGTAGCAGAAATTTTAATTCTTGCATTTCCCAAAATTATACTTTCATCAATGTTCCATTCAAAAGAACCATTATTTTCAATTCCATTAGCAATTTCAACAATAGAATATACTTCTTCATAAATTAAAACAATGTCAATTAATTCTTCATAATTTACTGATGTCCAACTAATTGTATTAGTTGTTCCTTGATACCAAGTTTCGCCTCCATTTGGCGTATTCAAAGTAATAGATGATTCTCCAGCTCCATTATCAATAATGTCATTTTCATTTCTTGGATTGATTGTAAAATCGCCATAAGCATAATCTACAACACCAGTAATGTCATAATTATTTCCTAATGTTGGAGCATAAGCAAAAATAATATCATCAGCTAATGCTACACCACTATCGTCGTTTAATTCCCATTTTCCATAGTTGTCTGAAGTATTTGCATCTGTACAAATTGCATTTTCAACTTTAACCAAAACACTTTCGTATTTTTCTAAATTAACTTCATTAGTTGTAATTGTTACTGGATTTATTAAAAGATTTTCTGATGAAAAAGTAATTAAAAAATTACTTAAATCTTTAATTTGTGTATAATCGTAGTTTTCATAAACTAAACCAGTTATTTGTACTTCGTCAGCAAATGTTGGCATAGTGAATGGAGAATTTTCATCTAAAACAACAAAAATTCCATTCCAAGCTCCTTCACCATTTTGCATAAAAAATCCATTATCTGCAACAGCAGTAACTGTTCCAGAAGTCGTTACGGTCTCATTTACATAAGGCGATGTTTCTTGCTGACCTTGAATTTCATAAATACTAAGCGTTGGAATTCCAATAATACTAAAAGTTACTGAAGACGTAATTGCAGGTTCTATAGAATTATTATCATTATCAAGAAGTTCTAAAGTAATAGTATGTTCTCCTTCAGATAAATTTTCTAATAAAATAGGATTATTTTCGTAATAATTTACCGCTTCGTTTTCGTCTAAAACATAACTAATATGACCGTTTACGTCTGTCGCTGTAGTTTCACCGATTACAAAATTATTTACAATAAATGAAATTTCTACATTTGTTTCTGTAAATTCTTCATTTTCTGTCGGCGAAGTAATTATTAAAGAAATTTCTTCTGTAATATTTTCAATAATATCTTGCTCATTTCTTGGCTCTAATTTAAAATTGCCGTAAGAAAAATAAACTACACCTGTAATATCATAAGAACTTTGTAAAGTCGGAACATAAGAAAATCCTAAATCATCAATAATACAAGGTCCAGAGCTGTCAATGTTATCATCAACTTCCCACTCTCCATAAGCTAAATCTGGATCTGTACAAATTGCATTTTCAACTTTTACAAGAACTCCTTCATAAGCTTCATTGCTTAGATCTCCTGTCATAATAACTGTTGCTTCAGGAATTACAGTTGGCTCTGTATCAAAAAGAACAAGATTGCTTACAGTAATTAAAGTTAAATCAGAACTCTCTGAAACTGTTCCGGTTATATTAACATAATCTCCAATAATTACATTTGTTCCGCTTACCCAAATTCCAGAATATTCACCTGTTCCATCTTGTATTGTATAAAGATTTTCACTTTCAAAAACTGCAGTAACTATTCCAGTTGTGATGATATTTTCATCTGAATGGTCTTCAGTTTGCAACTGATAAATTGTGTATGCTATAGGTAAAGATGCAACCGTATATGAATTAATTGCAGAATTAGAAATTACATTTTCGTCATCTGTCGCAGTAATTTGATAAAAAATCGTTGCACCTTCGCTTTGTTCAGGAATAGTTGCGGAAAAAATATTTCCTTCAGAAATTGTCATTTCTAAATTATTTAATAAATTTTCTTCTTCTGTTCCCCAATTTAAAAATACAGAAACAACTTCATTGTCATCAGTAACATTTGCAGAAATCGTAACTTCGTCATTAAAGTTTGGCTCTTCTGGAGAAATAGTAATTCCAACAATTATTGGACTATTATTTCCAGTTCCTCCTCCGGTGAATTCGTGAAAACCTAAATTTGTAAAATTATCTTGGTCAGTAACAATCCACTCGGAATTATTTTCATCACTTCCTGCAGAAATTAACCAATTTATATTTCCTACGGCAACATTAGATTTTCTAATTAATGTGTGATCTTTTGTTGCATTTTCTATTCCTGCAACTTCCCATCCAGTACCAATATCATCTCCGTCTTCACCAATTACATCAATTAAAGTCCAAGTTCCTTCAATTAATTTTGCTAAACCAATAGCGTCATCTCCATTGAAACTTTCACCCCATTCTAAATCTCCTTGATTTATAATATCTTCAACAGAAGATCCATGGTAAAGTACAAAAACATCATTATTTAATAATATTCCAGAAAGCGCTAGTGGAGAATTTTCTGTCCACTCACCACCGTTTGAAATTTTCCAAACTTGATAATTCGCTAAATCAATATCTGCTCCTGTACCATTGAAAATTTCAATAGATTTATTATAACTGCTACCTTCAATATATTCAGAAAAAAATAAATCTTCTGTTTGTGAAAAAGTATTTTTAGAAAAAAAGAATGTTAGCAATAAAGAAAGCAAAAAGAATTTTGTAATTTGTTTTTTCATAATTTTATGAAATTAAATGTTTAAATTTTTTTTTCAAAAATAAATATTTTTTTTTAATTTGAAATTTTAAATAAAATTTAAATTTTTATTATGCTTTTGAAAAAAAATAAAATCGTTACTTTGATTTATGAATTAAGAATTAATGAAGAAAACGGTGAATTAATAGAAAAAATTGACAGGAAAAAACCTCTTATTTTTTCTTTTGGCGATGGAGAAATGCTGGAAAAGTTTGAAGAAAAACTTGAATATAAAAAAATCGGATACAAATTTAATTTCAAAATTGATGTTAAAAATGCTTACGGAAGAGCAACAACAAAATATATTCTCGATGTTCCAAAAGACGAATTTAAAAATAATGAGGGAGAAATAGAAGAAAATTTATTTGAAATTGGAAATGTTATTTCTATGTTTGATAATGAGAAAAATTTAATTAAAGGAGTAGTAATCAGCGAAGAAAAAGATTTAATTACCTTAGATTTTAATCATCCACTTGCCGGAGAAGATTTATATTTTAAAGGTGAAATATTAAATATAGAATAATTTTTCATGAAAATCATTAAAAATTAGTATTTTTTGAAAAAATATTTTTTTTTTATTATAAATAAATTATTTTTGTTTTTTTAATTTTTATATAAAAATAGAGAAATTATGGATATATTATCACCTTTATTACTTATTATTTTTACTATGCTTATAATTTGGAAAGCAAGCGATGGTTTTGAATCTGCTTCTGATTATATAGGTAGAAATTTATCGGACGGTGTAAAAGGAGCAACTATAAATGCAATTGCAAGTTCTTTGCCAGAATTATTTACTACTTTATTTTTCTTATTTTATTTAAAAGATGTCGACGGTTTTTCAGGTGGAATTGGGACAACAGCAGGTAGTGCAATTTTTAATGGAATGATAATTCCAGCTTTTGTAATACTTGCAGTATTGATTGGAAATGTCGCAAAAGGAGTAGATATTTCTAAGAAAGTAATTCTAAGAGATGGAATTTCTTTAATAATTGCAGAATTAATCCTAATAATTTTAATTAGTGGAGATTCTTTAAAATGGTGGCACGGTTTTACTTTAATGATAACTTACGGAGTCTATGTAACTTATATGCTAACTTCTATGAAAAAAAACGAAAATTCTGAAGAAGAAAAAGAAGATGAAGAAGATGATAATGAAAATGAAGAAGTACCTTTTGGAAAAGCATTATTAACCTTAGATTTAGAAAGTTTGATCATTGGAAAAAATAAAATTAATAATTCTAATGCATGGTTTTTATTAAGTGTTGCTGTTTTTGTGATTGCTGCTGCTTGTATGCTTTTGGTTCACGCTTGCGAACAAATCGGAACCGCATTAGAAATGCCAATTATTTTTGTTTCTGTTGTTCTTGCTGCTGCTGCATCGAGTGTTCCGGATACAATAATTTCTATGAAAGATGCAAGAAAAGGAAATTACGATGATGCTGTTTCTAACGCTCTTGGAAGTAATATTTTCGACATTTGTTTTGCTCTTGGTTTACCTTTATTTTTATATACAATAATTCACGGAGATATTACAATGGATGCAAATACCATAAGATACAGTTCTGAATTACGTATATTTTTATTATTATTAACAATAGTAACATTTTTTTGGTATTTATTTTCTAAAAAAATGGCAATGGGAACAGTTGTACTTTTATTAGCAATTTATGGTTTTTTCCTTTTTTATGTCTTTGGAAGAACTTATGAAAATGAATTTGCAATTAAAATAGGTGATTTTTTACATTTGATAATGGATTATATTCCAACCTTATAAAAAAAATATTCAAAATATTTATGATTAGAAACATTGGACGTTTTAAAAAAACACCAATGTTTTTTTTTTAATATTAAAATTTTGGACGAATTTTGATGAAATTTTTTTTATTTTGAAAATTAAAAAATATTGAAATTTTGGGCATTTTTTGAAAAAAATTATTTTAATTTCAAAATTAAAAAATATTGAAATTTTGGGCATTTTTTGAAAAAAATTATTTTAATTT
>JAOZVH010000141.1:0-1842 GCA_029938235.1 Bacteroidales bacterium | reverse complement strand
AAAAAATATTGAAATTTTGGGCATTTTTTGAAAAAAATTATTTTAATTTCAAAATAAAAAAATATTGAAATTTTGGGTATTTTTTGAAAAAATATTATTTTATTTTGAAATAAAATAATATTAAAATTTTGGGCATTTTTTGAAAAAAATTATTTTAATTTCAAAATTAAAAAATATTAAAATTTTGTGTATTTTTTGAAAAAAAATATTTTAATTTCAAAATTAAAAAACATTAAAATTTTGGGCATTTTTTAAAAAAATATTTTTTAATTTGAAATAAAAAAACATTAAAATTTTGGGCATAATAAAAAAAATTTTAATTATAAATAATTGGCGTTTTTTATTTAAAATTATATTTTTTTATTAAAAAAAATGAATATGAATAATCTTTTTAAAAAAAAATTTTTTCTCATTTTAATACAATTTTTCACACTTATTTCATTTTTATTTTTAATCTATATTTCTATAGGAATTACTACAAAAGATCCAGCTTTTGCAAAAATTTTACGAAACACAAATCTTGCAAATTTAATAGTTTGGTCCTATTGGTGGCCCATGATAATTGCAATTTCTATCTTATTTGGTAGATTTTGGTGTTCAATTTGTCCTATGGAATTAGTTGTTTTTATTGGGAGTAAAATCGGTTTTAAAAGAAAAGCAAATAAATTTTTAAAATCCCATTGGTTAATAACTTTATTTTATTTTTTGATTCTAATTGTTGGAATTCATACTTTTCAAATTCACAGAATTCCTCAATTGATGGCAATTTATTTGATATTTCTATTTATTTTTGCATTTGTTTCTTCTTTAATTTGGGAAAAAAGAACTTTTTGCACTTATATTTGTCCGGTTGGACATTTACTTGGTTTTTATTCTTTAATTTCTTTCAAAAAATTATCTGTGAAAGATAAAAATATTTGTGAAAATTGCAAAAGCAAAGATTGTATAAATAAGGAAAATTATTATAAATTTAATGGACGCTCTTGCACTTCTGAAATTTATCCGGAAAAAATTAAAAATGGTAGAAATTGTATTTTATGTGGTCAGTGTCATAAATCTTGCAAAAAAGATAACATTGTAATTAAAAATAAAAATCTTTCTAATTATTCATTTTCCAACATAAAATTAAAATGGTCTGAAATATCATTTTTTATAATGTTAAGCGGTTTTGTTATTTATGAAGTTTTAACAGTTTGGAAACCAAGCAAAAAAATTTTAATGATAATTCCAAATTATTTAAATAATTACTTGAATTTAGATAAAAATTTATTTGGAACATTGAAAGCAATGGTTTTATTTATAATAATTCCTTTGATTTTTTACATAATTTTTGTATTTTTGAAAAAATTTGTTGCGAAAGAAGAAAATTGGAAAAAAGCATTTTCACAATTAGTAATTGCAATTTTGCCCATAACAGCAGGTATGCATTTATTAAAAGCAATTTTAAAAACAACTTCAAGAATACCTTATTGGGAATTTGTTTTTTCGGACATTGAAGGAGTAAAAACTGCAGGATTAATAATTGAAAATCAAAAATTTTTGAATAAAGAAATTTTATCTACTATATTTCCATATATAAATTTTTTTTCCATCTTATTAATTATCAGCTCTTTATTTTTATCTTTAATTATAGTTCGTAAACAAAAACACAAAAATAAGTTGTCTAAAATATTTACAATAATTGCAGTTTTGATTTATTTTTCTGTATTTTTTATCAGCTTAATAATTTGGTAGTTTTTTAAATTATAAAAAAACGACGAAATTTTACGAATTTTTTAAATTAAAAAAAATTTTTTTTCAAAAAAACGACGAAATTTTACGAATTTTTATAATTAAAAAAAA
>JAOZVH010000140.1:3148-8999 GCA_029938235.1 Bacteroidales bacterium | reverse complement strand
CAAATGTTCAGTTTATTGTTTCTACGCATAGCCCTATCCCTTTGTTGGGAGCTCCGGCAAATACAATTATTTTAAATGTGGAACGTAACGAACAAGATGGTATTATCGTAAAGAAATTAGATGTTGATTTTTCTACTTTAACGCCAAATGCCATACTGACTTCTCCTATTTTTGGATTTGATAATATTATCCCAATTAGTAAGCCCAATGATGAATTTGTAAATACAGAAGATGATTATCAAAAAATTGTAGAGAAAGAGAAACAAAGAAAAGAAATTACCAATTATTTGAGTGATGAAAAAACAGAAAAATTATTAAAACTTTTAGATAAGGAATAATGAGAAAAATAGAAAAAGATTTTTATCAAATTCCAAAAAATTTAAAAGACTGTGCAAAAAATAATGAATCGCATTTATTAGAAAGTAAAGAGGTCAATGCAGATTGTTATAAAAAAGCAAAAGACGATTTGGAAAAATTGTATCATAAAAAATGTGCTTATTGCGAAAGTAAATATCAAACAACTTCTTCCACTTGGATAGAACATTATCGCCCAAAAAAGGCAAGGGAAAATAAAGAAAAGCCTGAATATAATCATTCAGGTTATCATTGGTTAGCTTACGAATGGAGTAATTTATTACCAACTTGTGAAAATTGCAATCGTCCAAAAAGTAACAAATTTCCATTACTTGATGAAAGTCAAAGAGTTAAAGAACCGACTTTGTTATCTGATGGGAAAATGGATAAATCTAAGAATTTGTTAAATGAAACTCCTTTGAAAAATGAGTTAGCAATGATTATCAATCCAGAAATTGATGAGCCAATAGATTTTTTTTTTTTGAAATAGATAAAAATAAAAAAGGTATCAATATCATTGGTACAGATGAGCAAGAGCGAGGCAATACTACCATTGATATTTGTAAATTAAATAGAGTTGCTTTAATAATAGATAGACAGCAAAGAGTGATTGACGATATTATAGAAATGTTTGATTTGATTTTTCCTTTGAAAGATGAAAAGCAAAATTTTGAAAAAGTTTTAAATATTATTTTTCAGAATTTCCATGAAAAAGCAAATAATAATTGTTTAGAATATACTTTATTGAGAAAGTTGATTATTATTCCTATTTATTTTGAAAAGATCGTTTGTCCTTTTATTAAAGATAAAAATCAAAGACAAATTATTTTAAAGGCTTATCACAATTTTTTTTTTGAAAATCGCCAAAAATTTTAATGTTTTTCAATTAAAAATTTTTTCAAAAAACGACCAAAATTTTAATGTTTTTTAATCTCATTTTTTTTTGAAAAACGTCAAAATTTTTAAATTAAAAATAAATTTTTTTTTCAATAAAATGCTGATTTTTTTTAATTAAAAAAAATAATTAAAACAATAATTACGTTTTCTGAATGTAATAAAAAATATTTAAAAAAATTAAATAAAAAATAATTTTTTATTTAATTTTTTTAAATTAGCAAAATTATATAATTATAAATTTTAAAAAATCCTATGAAATAGGAAATAATTTCGAAAAAAATTAATGAAACAATAAAATGATTAATTATGCATACAATAATATTAAATGATAGTAATATAGATATGTTTAAGTCAGTTCATCAGGATGATAATTATACTTTAATAATAGAAAAAGGAAAAGCTGTTGGATTATTTACATCTTTTTCTAAGGAAATACTTCAACTTGGATTAATACAATGGCTTTTAATAAAAGGCTACCAAGGGGGAGACATAAGTTTAGGGCAATTGGCAAAACAATTAAAACTTAGTCTTACTGAAACGATGGTTTTTCTATCTAATATGAATATACCAGTTGTTGATTATGACCTGGATGATGATTTACGAACCATAGAAAAATGGAACAATGAAAATAATAGTTAGTGATGCTGGTCCATTGATTATTTTATGCAAAAGTAATTGTTTGCACTTATTGAAAAATCTGTTTCATTCGAAAGCAAACATTGGAGGTTTAAAAAAAAACCTCCAATGTTAAATTTTTTTTTTTCAAAAATCGTCCAAAATTTTTAATATTTTAATCTCAAAATTAAAATTTTTTTCAAAAATTCGTCCAAAATTTTAATATTTTTTAATTTCAAATTAAAAAAAATTTTTTCAAAAATCGTCCAAAATTTTAATATTTTTAAATTTCAAAATAAAAAAAATTTTTTTTTTAAAATCATCCAAAATTTCAATATTTTTTAATCTCAAAATAAAAAATTTTTTTTTCATAATTCGCCCAAAATTTTAATGTTTTTAAATTATCAAAAAAACTTTTTTCAAAAAAACGCCAAAATTTTAATATTTTTTAATTTGAAAAATTAAAAAAAATTTTTTCAAAATTCGCCCAAAATTTTAAATTTTTTATATTTCAAAAAAAAAAATTTTTCAAAATTCGTCCAAAATTTCAATATTTTTAATTTTAAATTAAAAAAAAAAATTTTTCAAAATTCGTCCAAAATTTTAATTTTATTAAAAAATAACATTGGTCTTTCTTTTTTAACACCAATGTTTGGTCGAAAAATGTTAAAAAATTTTTTCAAAAAAACGATGAAATTTTAATATTTTTTTCAAAAATCGTCCAAAATTTTAATGTTTTAAAAAAAAACATTTTTGTTATGCAACTTTTTTTAAAAACATAAGTCTTTAGAGCATAATATTTAATTTTAGTATAATTTTTTAATTTTTGAAAAAATGGTAAAGAAAAGTTTTTTAATTTTAGGTTTTGCTTTATTAATAAGCAATTTTTTATTTGCTCAGATTTCTTACAGTGGGCATCAAAGCATCACAACAGATGCAGATAGTACGATTTTGTGTGGAGATTTGAATGGAGATGGTTTTGAGGATTTATTAGTTCTATCAAGTTCTTATAGTGTTAATAATAGTTTGGATGAGTATCATAAATTGATATGGTTTCCTAATAATGGACAAGGTGGATTTGAAAATGATGGAATAGTTATTGATCCTACTGTTGAGCATTATGATGCTGTACATTTACTTGATTTAGATAATGATAATCATCTTGATATTGTTTTTAAAATATATGGTAATGCTATATGGTATAGAAATGAAGGACAAGGTTATTTTAGCTCTCCTAATATTCTTTTAAGTAATGATGCAGAAAGTATAATAATTTTTAAAGATTATAATAATGATGATTATACAGATATGATAGTGTCATATTATAATAATTTGCAGATTTATTATTTTTATGAAAATGATGGACAAGCTAATTTCTCTAACACTCCAATCCAATTATTAGTCAATTCTGATATATTTTTGAATGGTTTATTAGAAGTTCATGATATTGATAATGATAATGATAATGATTTAATATTTAAAAGTTATAGTGCAAATAATGAGAATTCTATATCAATATTTACAAATGATGGGGATAATAATTTTGAAGAAACAACATTGATAAATGATATTAATCTTTCTGATAATCAAAAGCCAATTCAATTTGAAGATATAGATAATAATGGTTTTGATGATATTGTTTATTTGAAATATTTTGATAATTTTGAATATCAGATTAATTGTTATCATAATAATAATGGTATGTTTGGAGAAAAACAAACTATCTACACAAACAATAACAATAGCTATGACTTAATATTTAAAATGAAAGACATAGATAATGACCAAGATAAAGATTTAATTATAAAAAAGACTGTGGTACATCCTAGTAATTTTATTGATTATACAATCTCTTATTTAGAAAATGATGGAGAAGGTAATTTCTCGCAAGAAACATTCATATTGGAAACAAACAATAGAATCAATGATTTCGTTTTTACTGATATTGACAATGATTTAGATTATGATTTAGTATTTTCAGAACATAATAGTGGTTTAAGAGTTTTTGAAAATAATATTATAAATATTACTCCTCCAATTCTTTCCGATTATACGATATGGACAAACACGACATATACGACAGTTGGCGAAGAAATTGAAATTCCTATCTATTCTTCTACTTTATCATCTAACGAGCAAATCATCTCTTACGATTTTAATTTTGCTTTTAATGATACAAAATTAGCTTATGCGGGTTACTCTCTTGAAGGAACAGTCGCTGATGGTGGAAGTGTAAGCATCAATAATTTAGGCGAAATTTTAGATATTGGTTATATGACAGAGACAGCTTTACAAGGTGAACATAAAATTCTAAAATTAAGGTTTTATGTTTTAGAAGAAGAATATTCTGAAATTATAATTACTGATTTTTATTACAATAATACACCTATAAATGATATTCAAAACAGTGCTGTACATATTTCACCAGTAATGAATTATGTTTATGGAGATGTAGATGTGAATGAAATGATTAACTCTTATGATGCGGCATTGACTTTACAATATTCTGTTGGTTTAGAACCGTTACCACAAATTGACCCATTACCATGGGAAAACTGGCGTAAAATCGTAGCAAATGTAGATGGTTTAGGAGAAATTACTTCAAATGATGCAAGTTTAATTTTGCAATATGCAACAAGCATCATCAATATTTTCCCTGTAGAAAACATGGATAAAAATACATCTGCTGATGAAACAAGTTTAAACTATGTGATTACAGAAAATGAAATTCAAGTTTATACGAACAGCAATTATGTAGTTGCATTCAATTTATCGTTTGAAGAAAATAATGATATTACACTTGGAAATCCTATTTTTGAAGGTGATTATTTAACAGCTCAAAATATTAATAATGAAGATTATAAATTAGCTTTGTGTACAAATTTACCGATTGAAGAATCTACTTTAGTAGTGCGTATTCCTTATACTTTGAATACTACAAATGTAAATATTGAATTATCTAGCATTGTAAATGGAGCAGAAAATAATATGTCTTTATCAATGACTCCAACAAATACTATAGATGTAGCAAAAACAGCATTTGGAATTTATCCAAATCCAGCAAAAAATCAGTTATTTGTTAGAAATATTACTGATGATCAAATAATTTATATCTATAATGCACAAGGTCAGTTAGTTTTGGAAACTTTAATAAATGGAAGTAAAGCGATTGATATTAGTGGTTTAGATAAAGGAATTTATATGTTGAAAGTTCAAAATGAACAAGAAGTAATGAGTTCTAAATTTGTGAAAAAATAGTTTTTTGAGAATATTTTATCTTAATTTTTAAAATCCGTGAAGAGAAATCTTTACGGATTTTTTATAAGTACTCATGTAAAAGTTATTTATAAATTATCCAAAATTTTAATATTTTTTAATCTCAAATTAAAAAAAAATTTTTTTTCAAATTCGTCCAAAATTTTAACATTTTTAAATTTCAAAATAAAAAATTTTTTTTCAAAAATCATCCAAAATTTCAATATTTTTTAATCTCAAAATAAAAAATTTTTTTTTGAAATGGTCCAAAATTTTAATATTTTTTAATTTCAAAATAAAAAAATTTTTTCAAAAAACGTCCAAAATTTCAATATTTTTTAATTTCAAATTAAAAAAAATTTTTTTTTCAAAAATCGTCCAAAATTTCAATATTTTTAATGAAAATAACATTAGTGTGTTTTTCAAACTTCAAATGTTTGGTATCTACAATCACATAAAAACCAAATTTTAAAATTTAAAAGAATTCTTTTTTTCAATTTCTTCTATTTTTTCCTTAGGGTATTTTTCCTTAGGTTTTATTTTTAATGATTTTTCAAAAAATTCTTTTGCTTCGCCATATTTTTTTTGTTTAAAACATTCATCTCCTTTTTTTATTAATATTTTATATTCAAAATCATTATCAAATTTTATTCTTGAAGCTTTTTCAATTTCTTTTATTTTTTCCTTAGGGTATTTTTCCTTAGGTTTTATTTTTAATGATTTTTCAAAA
>JAOZVH010000140.1:0-3048 GCA_029938235.1 Bacteroidales bacterium | reverse complement strand
AATTCTTTTGCTTCGCCATATTTTTTTTGTTTAAAACATTTATCACCATTTATGATTAAATCATTATATTCTTTCTCTTCAGTAGGAATAATAATTTCTTCCAAAGGCTCTAAATCTTCTATATTATCTTTTTTACAAAAGTCTATTAATTTTTTTGTCATTAATTTAATGTCTTCTGACATAGAATTTAAACGACTATATATTTTTGTATCAAATGTAATCTCAAAATCATTTTTTTTAAAAAGTAAAGATTCTGATTCTTTGATTTTAAAATCATTCCATAAACTAGGATCTTCTGCAATTGCTTTTATGCTTAAATAAATTATTAACTCAGAAAAATAATCTAATTTAGTATTGACTTTTTTGCAATTATGTCTTGCAGGATGTTGGTAATCTGGCAGACCTTTAATTTCATCTTTGAAATTCTTTAAAGCAGGAACATATAAAGAATCATAATCTATAAGAATTATTTGACCATTATCATTTACTAAAATATTGCCATGTTGTAAATCTCCGTGAGCAATATTTTTTTTGTGTAAATCCTTAACCATTTTAAGAAAATCATCAGCTAAATTATTTAATTTTTGTTTGTTTGATAAGTGCTTTTCTATATAATCATGCAAGACTAATCCATGACACCAATCCATACTTACTGTAGGATAAAAATTGCCATTTACTAACAAGCCTTTATCTACAAACTCAAATTTTACAAAATAAGGTAATTTAACTTTTTTAAGATATTCAGATATTGCTTTATATCTTTCTTTACCTTCTCCTATGGAGGAGAACCAAGTTCTAAAAGCATAGGTATTACCTCCTATATCCATAGGAAAAACCATAGAAAAACCACCTGAATAAACTAGAGTTTTTCCATTTTTCCTTTTTTGTAACTTTGCATTTTTAAGAAAATCATCTTTTACAAAAAGCTTAGTATTTTCAACTGATGCAAGTATGTCTTTAGCACTAATTATTGCCATTTTTTATTTTTTTTAGATTTAGGATTTTTATTTCTTTTTATATATTTTTCTATACTAGTAGCTTTTTTCATTAATTTTATTAATTTTTTCTTAAATTCATCAATTTCTTTAATTGATCTTCTTTTTTTTATTTTGTCTAAAATTATAGAACTATTTTCTAAAAGTTCATTTAATGTTTCTTGAAGATCTTTATTGTTATATTCTATGATCATTAAAGTAAGATCATCATCTTCTAATATAGGTTCTGCTCCATTTTCTCTATATTTTTCAACAAAACTTTCAAAATTTTCTTGTTCTTCAATTTTATTGAATTCTTCTAAAATTTCAAGAACTTTATTTGCTTCTTTTTTTTCTAATATCCATTTTGCTAATGCGTCAGTAACAAGTATAAATTTATCATCAAAATTAGCTTCACCTTTTTCTTCTGTTGGCTTTTTATTTTTAACTCCTCTACTCTTAAAAGAATCAGGAAAATAACCAAAATCATTAGAGTTTTGCATTAAAAAAGATTTTAAATTATTTTTCTTATCTAAAATAAAAAGACAACTATCTCCAATAATATTTAGTTGCCACTCTAATTTTGTATCTTTCTTTGTTATTTTCAAACCAGCAAAGGTTGCAGCAGCACATTCATCAGGATTATTTATCCTATCGTTAAGATGATAAGGTATAAATTCATTATTATCTTTCTTATATTTTACAATCTCTTTAATTTTTAATATCCATTTGTCCTTAGTTTTTTTTATATATTCGTCAAAATTATTATAAAAAACATCACTGTTTTCTATAAATTCATTCACAAGTAATTGAGACCAAATGGCTGGAAAAAAACTCACAGAAGCACCGTCAGAAACACAAAATAATCCTTTTTCTTTATTATAAGAATAAGAATCTTGACAGTCTTTCATACTTTCACTAAGTTTGTGTATCTTAAATGATTTAATTTTAAAACTCATTTTTTTATTTTTAAAATGCTGTCTAAATATTTAAACAGCATATAAATTCCTATTTTTTTATGATAATCTATCTCTGTCAGTTCCGAAAATTAATAATTTTACAAGAATTTCAGCAGAAGCATTAAACACAAATCCACGTGAATTTTCTTTCATATTTAATCCAGAATTTTTAGCACTTTCTTCACGTGCTTTAGGGATTTTACTGCTTATATCAAATAAAAATTTTGCATTTTTCTTCTCATATGGATTATTAATAATATCCAACTCTTTTTTATCAGCGGGTAAATATAAGTCAGAATTGCCTTTTTTACTCACTCCGATATGAGCATTATAAATCAAAACATTTCCATCTTCTGATTTTAAATCCAATACTTTTTCAGCTTCTTTTCTTGCCGAAGATTCACTGTTAGGCATTCCATCAGAAATATTTATTAAAATTGGAGCTGGCACCAATGTATCAGATTTTTGTTTTAACCACTGAGAAATTACATTATAAGCATTTTTAAATGCTATATGCATAGGAGTACCACCTGATTTATCAGGATCCATTGTTTCTACCCATACAGGAAAACTAACATTTTGTTCAATTACTCCACCTGCACCGTCAGATACTTTCTTTTTTATTTTTTCAACCCTAATAGGAGATCTTTCTAATTCTTCCAATGTACCTTTTAGCAATAATTCTTTCTCTTCTCCATATCCAAAAATAAAGATGCTACATCTATCGTTCATCTTTTCTCCATCGCTATTAAGAATAACAATTTCATTAATAACGTTATTTACTGCCTTTGTTGCAAAAACAGCTTTAGATTCATTTCCAATATAGACATCAGTCATAGAATATGACTGGTCAAGCAAAATAACAATTAAACCTGGATTATGACGAGACATTTTCTCACTGTAATCTTCTTTTTTTTTGTTTAACATAAAAAATTATTAATAATTAAAAAAACAAATATATTAAAATTTTAACAAAAATATTAAAATTTTAACAAATATATTAAAATTTTTTTATTTTTTTGTAAAAAAAAATTATGTATGATTTTGAAATAATACTTGCAATAAAAAATTCTTTTGAGAATTTTAATAGAATTAATGATATTGATTCTGATATT
>JAOZVH010000139.1 GCA_029938235.1 Bacteroidales bacterium | reverse complement strand
TTTTATAATTTAAAAAAAATATTTTTCCAAAAAACGATGAAATTTTAATGATTTTAATTTGGAAATTAAAAAAAGTTTTTTTCAAAATCGTCCAAAATTTTAATATTTTTAATTTGGAAATTATAAAAAAAAACTTTTTCAAAAATTGCCCAAAATTTTAACATTTTTATTCGAAAAAAAATTTTTTCAGAAAATGACCAAAATTTTAATATTTTTATTCGAAAAAAATTTTTTCAAAAAACGTCCAAAATTTTAATATTTTTATTCGAAAAATTTTTTTCAGAAAATGACCAAAATTTTAATATTTTTATTCGAAAAATTTTTTTTCAAAAATTGCTCAAAATTTTAACATTTTTTAATTTCAAAATAAAAAAAAATTTTTTCAGAAAATGACCAAAATTTTAACATTTTTTAATTTCAAAATAAAAAAAAATATTTTCAGAAAATGACCAAAATTTTAACATTTTTATTCGAAAAATTTTTTTTCAAAAATTGTCCAAAATTTCAATATTTTTTATTTGAAAATTTAAAAAAAATATTTTATAAAAAATTATAATTTTTTTAATTTTGAAAAAAATTTATTTTAAAAGAACATTTTAAAATTTTTTTATAAAAATTGCGTTTTTTTTTAATATTTAAAAAATTAAATTATAATTTTATTTAAAAAATGTACGAATACATTGAAGGAAAAGTAATAGAATTAAAACCTACTTATGTAGTTTTAGAAAATTATAAAATAGGATATTTTATAAAAATTTCATTATCAACTTATAAACAAATTGTCAATAAAGAAATTTGTAAATTATATCTTCACCAGATATTAAAAGAAGATACTAATGATTTTTTTGGTTTTTTTGAATTTAATGAAAGATTAATGTTTAGACATTTAATTTCTGTTTCTGGAATAGGAGGAAATACTGCACGATTAATATTGTCTTCTTTTTCGGCAAACGAATTGCAAAAAGCCATTTATAATGAAAATGCCGATTTAATAATGACAGTTAAAGGAATTGGAAAAAAAACTGCACAAAGAGCAATTTTAGATTTAAAAGATAAAATAGAAGAACCAGAAATAAAAGATTCCGGTTTATCTTTGGTGGACGAAGAATTGAAAAATGAAGCTGCATCAGCATTATTGACTCTTGGTTTTAATAAGATGAAAATTGAACGAGCTTTGAAAAAAATTCTTTTGAAAAATAATAAATTAAGCGTAGAAGACTTGATAAAAAAAGCTTTACAAAAATTGTAATTTAATGAAATTTTTTAAATAAAAAAAATTTTCCTTTGAAAAATTTTAAGAAATACGCCACGATAATAATTATTATTACTTTTTTATTGTCTCTTGTGTGGCAAACAGAAGCGGTTGAAACAAATATAAATCCAGAAGATTTTAAACTGTATTTTGGAGATTTTGTTACAAAAATAGATACGCCTCCTCCGACAAATGATTCTTTACCTTTTCCTTTTAAAGAAGATGAAAATTATTTCGACGGTAGAAAAACGCCAAATTCTAAGTTATATATGGAAAAACCTTCAAATGTAACGCAGAATTTAGAATACGACCCAGAAACAAACCAATATATTATAAAAAATAAAATTGGAGATATTGAATATCAAAGTTCTGAAAGTATGGATATTGATGATTACTTGGAATATGATTTTGATAAATCTGTTAAAAATTATTGGAAAGAAAAAGCTTCCGGACAAAAAGCAGGAAAATCCTCTTCATGGATACCGCAATTGGCAATAGATAGTGAAGTTTTTGAAAGAGTTTTTGGAAAAAATACCATAGATATTAAGCCCCAAGGTTCGGCAGAATTGACTTTTGGAATAGACAGATATAAAACTGAAAATCCAAATCTCGATAAAAATTTGCAAACAAGCACGATGTTCAATTTTGACGAAAAAATTCAAATGAGCGTCATGGGAAAAATAGGAGACAAAGTTGAACTTGGAATAAAGTATGATACAGAAGCATCTTTTGAATTTGAAAATAAAACAAAATTAGCTTATCAAGGTAAAGAAGATGAAATTATACAACTTATAGAAGCAGGAGATGTTACTTTGCCTCTAACAGGAACTTTGATAACTGGTGCTCATAGTCTTTTCGGAATTAAAACAAAATTAAAATTTGGTAATTTAATGGTTACGTCTATTTTGTCTCGTCAAAAGGGTGAAACTTCGGTAATAGAAGTTGAAGGAGGCGCTCAAATTAATGATTTTGAAATTTATGCCGATAATTACGAAGCAAATAAACATTTCTTTTTATCTCATTATTTTATGAAAAATTATGACGATGCATTAAAAGATTTGCCTTTAATAAGTTCAAGTATTACAATTCAAAGAGTAGAAGTTTGGGTAACAAATAAAATGGGTAATTTCGAAGATTCCAGAAATATAGTTGCTTTTTCCGAACTGGCAGAAGTTCCAAGAAATCAAAATGGTGAATTACCGTCTGTTGTTCCACTTCCAAATAATGATGTAAATAATTTTTATGAAACAGTTTTATCCAGAGGTATTCGTGAGGTTTCGCAGGTAACTTCTAATTTATCTGGTTTTTATGAAGGAGGAAAAGATTATGAAAAAATAGAAAACGCAAGAAAATTATCATCTTCTGAATATAAATTAGACCCTCAGCTTGGTTTTATTTCTTTAAATTCCTCTTTAAATTCTGACGAAGTTCTTGCTGTTGCATATGAATATACAATTGCAAATGATACTGTTATTTATAAAATTGGTGAATTATCAAATTCTGGAGTTCCTGCAAATCAAAATTTAGTTTTGAAATTATTAAAAGGTACATATTTTACTCCGAAATTATCCACTTGGGATTTAATGTTGAAAAATGTTTACGCAATAGGAGCGTATCAAGTTGATAGTAAAGAATTTTTCTTGAATGTTATGTATCAAGACGACAAAACTGGAAGTTCAATAAATTATTTGCCTGTCGGCGACATAAAAAATAAAGTTTTATTGGAGGTTTTAAATTTAGATAATGTAAATTCTCAGTTGGATCCTTATCCAGATGGACAATTTGACTTTATAAATGAAGTAACAATTAATTCGTCAAATGGAAGAATATTTTTTCCAGTTTTAGAGCCTTTTGGTTCTTATTTGAAAGAGAAAATTAATAATGATGCCGAAGCAGAAAGGTATATTTTTCAAGAATTATATGATTCCATTCAAAGTGATGCCAGACAAATAGCAAAGAAAAATAAATTTTTCCTACAGGGAACTTATAAATCCTCTTCCAGCTCGGAAATTTATTTAGGTGCTTTTAATATTCCTGATGGTTCTGTTGTTGTTACTGCCGGAGGACGTAAACTTATTGAAAATCAAGATTATGTAGTTGATTATAATTTAGGTAGAGTTTCTATAATTAATACTGGTCTCTTGGAATCTGGAACCACGATAAGAATTTCTATGGAAAGTAATTCTATGTTTAATATAGTTCAAAAAACTTTGCTCGGAACGCATTTGGATTACAAAATTTCTGATAATTTTAATTTGGGTGCAACAATTTTAAATTTAACAGAAAAACCTCTCACAACAAAGGTAAATGCCGGAGACGAACCAATTTCAAATACAATTTGGGGAGTAGATGGAATGTATAGAACAGAAGCACCATTTTTAACAAAAATGGTAGATGCTTTACCTTTTTTAGATACAAAAGAAGAATCTGATATTATTATTAGTGGTGAATTTGCTCAGTTAATTCCCGGACATTCTGATGCTGTTGGGAAAGAAGGAGTTGCTTATATAGATGATTTTGAGGGAACAAATACTTCCATAGATTTAAAACAACGTACTGCATGGTCTTTGTCAAGTACACCGCAAATGCAAAAAAATATGTTTCCTGAGGCGGAATTGACAGATTCTTTGCTTTATGGTTTTAATCGTTCGCTTTTATCTTGGTACACCATAGAAAATTTATTTCAACGTACAGAAAGCAATACTCCATCTTACATAAAAGATGATGCTGACTTTGTTTCCAGTCATTTTGTAAGAGAAATTTTAGAAAAGGAAATTTTTCCAAATAAAGAAAGTAAAACGGGTATGCCTGTCAGTATAAATACTTTAGATTTAACTTATCGTCCAACAGAAATTGGACCTTATAATTATGATACTGATAATTTGTCTGAAGATGGACATTTTACAAACCCAAGAAAACGTTGGGCTGGAATTATGCGAGAAGTGCCAACTAATGATTTTGAAACAGCAAATATTGAATTTATTGAATTTTGGATAATGGATCCTTTTGTGGAAGATGAAGATAGCTCAAATATAGGAGGAGATTTATATTTTAATTTAGGGAACATTTCTGAAGATATTTTGAAAGATGGACGAAAAAGTTTAGAACATGGTTTGCCAACTTCTTCAGAAATAACAAATGTAGATACTTCGGTTTGGGGGCGTATTTCTACGAGACAACCAGCATCTACAGGTTTTGATAATGACCCAGACAAAAGACAATTTCAAGACATAGGTTTTGACGGTTTAAATGATGATGATGAAAGACTTTTTTTTCAAGATTATTTAAGTATTATGCAAAATATTTTAAATGCAGAAGCTTTTAATAAAATAAATAATGACCCATCTAAAGATAATTATGTAGATTATCTGAGCGAAAATTATGATGGACAAAGAGCAGAAATTGTAGAAAGATATAAATTTTATAATGGTTTAGAAAATAATTCGCCAACTTCCAGCAATGCAACCACACCAACAACTTTACCTGATGTTGAAGATATTAACAGAGATAATACTTTGAGTGAAAATGAAAGTTATTTTCAATATAAAGTAAGTCTAAGAAGAGATGATATGAAGATTGGGAATAATTATATTACAGATAAAATTTCTTACAAAGCAACTTTCAAAAACAAGCAAAAATCTTCTGTAACTTGGTATCAATTTAAAATACCGATTCAAAAATATATGGACAAATTTGGTCCTATACAGGATTTTAAATCTATACGTTTTATTCGTATGTTTTTGCATAATTTCGAAGAAACAACTATTTTAAGATTTGGGTCTTTAGATTTAATTCGCAGTGAATGGAGAAAATACGAGCTAAACCTTGTGGAAGGAAATGAGGGACTTGCATATCCACAAAATGAGCAGGGAAGTTTTGATGTTTCGGCTGTAAACATAGAAGAAAACGGTACTAAAGAACCTGTAAATTATGTTTTACCTCCGGGAATTTCCAGAGAAACTGACCCAACAAATACCATTCAAACTTTACAAAATGAGCAGTCTATAGTTTTAAAAGTTATTGATTTGCCTGATGGAGATGCAAGAGCGGTTTACAAAACTCTTGATATGGATATCAGACAATATAAACGTCTAAAAATGGAAATTCATGCGGAAGAAATAATTGGTTATCCATTGGAAGATGATGAATTAAGGGCGTTTATTCGTTTTGGTTCGGATTACACACAAAATTATTACGAGTATGAAGTAAGTTTAAAGATAACTCCGGAAGGACGTTATGATGATAGTAATGGAGAAGACAGATTAAAAGTTTGGCCATCAAAAAACAGAATGGATTTTGAATTGGGAACTTTCCAAGATGTAAAACAGGAAAGAAATTCCAAAATGAGAGAATCTAATTCTAATGTTTCACTGACAATTCCTTATGTTTCTTATGATAATAATAATCGTGTAATTGTCATGGGAAATCCGAATTTAAGTAATGTTCGTACTGTGATGTTAGGAATTAGAAATCCTCATAAAAACAAAAATGAAAATGACGATGGTTTTATAAAATCTGGTGAAATTTGGATGAACGAATTGCGTCTAAGTGATTTTGACGAAGAAGGAGGTTGGGCAGCAAATGCAAGAATTAGTATGAATCTTGCTGATTTTGCTACGGTTTCTTTTTCCGGAAGTACAAGCAAAGCAGGTTTTGGAAGTATAGAAAAAAAGGTTAATGAAAGAAGTAAAGAAGAAATTAACACTTTTGATATGTCGGCGAATTTACAACTGGGAAAATTCTTTCCTGAAAAATATGGTGTCAGTGTTCCTATGTATCTTGCTTATTCCAGAAATGTTAAAAATCCAAAATACAACCCACTTGACCCAGATGTACTTCTGGAAGATGCTTTAAATGAGGAAAATCTTTCCTCAGAAGAAAGAGATGAAATTACTCATAATGCTCAGGATTTTACAGAGAAAAAAAGTATTAATTTTAGTAATGTAAAAATTAGAAAAATATTTTTTAATGATAAAAAAGAAAATTCTGATAATAAAACTATATCTGGAAAAGACGGAAAAGCTGGAGGAATGAAACCGTCTAACAGAGGTGGAAAAGGTGGTGGAGCAAGAAGTAAACCTCAACTTTATGACATTTCTAATTGGTCTTTTAGTTATGGTTACAATGAAACTTACATTAGAAATCCAAACACAGAATATAATAAATTAAAAAATTATTTCGGTGCGATAAATTACAATTTTAACACAAGACCGAAAAATATTACGCCTCTGAAGAAAATTAAATTTTTAAGGAAACCTTCTTTGAGAATTATTAGAGATTTTAATTTTTATTATATGCCAAAGCAAGTTTCTTTTACTACGGATATGGATAGAAGATATAATGAAATTAAATTAAGAAATATCAGCAATCCAGATTTGGTTATTCGTCCAATGTATGATAAAGATTTTACTTGGAATAGAATTTATAATTTAAAATACGATTTAACAAAGACTATAAAAATAGATTATTCGGCGACAAATACCGCAAGAATAGATGAACCTATTGGAAGAATTGATAAAGATGATTTTGATTATGAAGAAAAAAGAGATACAATTTGGGAAAACATTAAAAATTTTGGTAGAACCACAGAATTCCATCAAAAAATAAATGTTTCTTATAATGTGCCAATTAATAAAATTTTATTTTTGAATTGGGTAAATCTAAGTTTGCGATACAGCGGAACTTATAATTGGTTGGCTGGACCAATTTATAGAGATAGAGATCTTGGAAATGAAATTAATAATACCCAAAGAAGACAAGGAAATTTGAATTTAAATTTTTTGAATTTATATAATAAATCTAAATATTTAAAAGCTTTAAATAGAAAATATAGAAGATCTTCTAGAAAAAAACCTAAGCCAAAAATTGAGCATGTAGAATTTAAAAAAGAAAATGTAAATTTAAAGGCAAATATTCCAAAAACAATTAAACATAATTTAAAAACTGAAGACGTTGAGATAAAAGTTCTTGGAAAGAATAAAAAGGAAATTATTGGAATAATGCAAATTAAGAATGAAAACAAAGTAACTTTCAAGGTTGATAAAAATTATAAAAATGTGAATGTTGAAATTATTGGAAGAAGAAAAGCTAAGGAAGATATTTTGAAAAAAATTATTGACAGAACGGTTTTTACTTTAATGGCAACAAAAAACATGTCTTTTACTTATTCTGAAAATATGGGAATAATTTTGCCCGGTTATGTTCACAGTACAGATTATTTTGGTTTACAGCAACCAAATGAAAAATATGCTCCGGGTATTCCTTTTGTTTTTGGTTGGAATGACAAAAATTTTCCAAATATGGCTGCCGAAAATGATTGGATAACAACAGATACTATGTTAAATTCTCAATTTTTGAATAATTATGGGAGTAATTTAAATTTCAAAACCACCATAGAACCTGTGAAAGATTTTAGAATAGATTTAACTGCAAGTCGTCAATATTCAGAAAATGTTAGAGAATATTGGGTTTCGGACAATGATGGAAATTTTAAACCAACAAACACCAGAACACTGGGAAATTTTAGTATGAGTTTTTCTACTTTTAGAACAGCATTTTGGAGTATTGATGATGATTATAATTCTGAAGCTTTTGACAATTTTAAAAATAACAGAATTATTATCGCCGAACGTATGGCAAAAGAACGACCAAGAAGTTCAAAATATAATCCGGATATTATTGACCCAGAAACAAATTTTCCTGATGGCTATGGACCTAATTCTCAGGACGTTTTATTAAGTTCATTTTTATCGGCTTATGCAGGAAAAAATGCGAAAGATTTTAATCTGAGTAATTTTCCTGCAATTCCAATTCCAAATTGGAGGATAAATTATAATGGTTTATCTAAGGTTGAATTTTTCAAAAAATATCTTAAAACTGTGAATATTTCTCATGCTTATAGATGTACTTATAATGTTGGTGGTTATGAAAATAGTTTAGATTTTAAGGAGGAAGAAGATGGTTTTTCTTATGTGAGAAATACTATAGATACAATGGGAAATGGAAATTTCGTTCCTCAGAATTTAATTAATTCGGTAACTATTAACGAACAAATTTCGCCAATTGCCGGAATAGATATTACTTGGAAAAACCTATTAAGTACTAAATTTGAGTTTAAAAAGACAAGAAATTTGACTTTAAATTTTACGAACAATCAAATTATTGAAGTTAGAAATAATGAATATGTTTTTGGTGTTGGTTATCGTTTTAAAAGTCTTGCTTTTAATATAAAAGTTGGTGGTTCGCAAAAGCAATTTAAAAGTGATTTGAATACTCGCATAGATTTTTCTATACGAGATAATGTTACGATAATTAGAAAAATTGAAGAGGACCAAAACGAAGCAACTGCGGGACAAAAAATTATTACTTTAAAAGTTGCTGCTGATTATAATCTTGGAGATAGTTTTGTTTTAAGATTTTTCATTGACAATGTTATTAACGACCCTAAAATTTCAAATTCTTACAGAACTGTAAATACGAAAGTTGGTTTTAGTGTAAGATTTAATTTAATTAATATTTAAAAATTTAATTAATTTAAAAATTGGTGTTTTTCAAAACACCAATTTTGTTTTAAGATTTTTTAAAAACATTAAAATTTTCACGATTTTGAAAAAAAAAATTTTTTTATTTAAAAAAATGTTGAAAATTTTGCCGTTTTTTTGAAAAAAAAATTTTTTGAATTTCGAAATTCAAATTGTTAAAATTTTAATAATTTTTTTTTTGAAAAAAAATGTAAAAAAATTTGCAAATAAGAAAATTGTATTTATC
>JAOZVH010000138.1 GCA_029938235.1 Bacteroidales bacterium | reverse complement strand
TTTCTGGAATGTAATTTTTAAAATTTTTAATTGCATTTTGAAATTCATGAACTTCTGGAATAACAAAATTTACAAATTGTGTAAGAATTTCATCAAGAAAATTAGCATCTTTCATTTTTCCAAACATTACCTTTTTTCCATTTTGATACAAAATAATGTCGATGGTATTTTCAAAAATTATATTAAATTTCGGATAGCCAATTTTAAATTTCTTTTCAATTTCCTTTTCAAGGTCATCTTTTTCATCTTTATTTTCCCAGTGTCCCCAGTCAATTTGGTTTATATCTCTTATAGTTCCGTCGGGTCTTTTGTTGGAATTTTTCAAAGATAATTCATCAACTGGATAGAGATTTTTTGTATTAAAATAATTTTCCAACAAAATAATAAACGGTCTCTTTATTGAAATTTCATTTGTCGTTCCGCCAAAATGGTTGGCTTTTTCAAGATTTCTATAATATTCGTTGATTTCTTTTTTTGACATAATTTTTATTTTTTTACAAATTTATAATTTTATAAAAAAAAACGACATTTTTAATAAAAAATTTTTTTATTTTCAAAATAAAAAATCTTGAAATTTTGGACGATTTCTTAAAAAAAAATTTTTTTAATTTCAAAATAAAAAAATATTAAAATTTTGGACGATTTTTGAAAAAAATTTTTTTTAAATTCAAAATAAAAAATCATCCAAAATTTTATTTTTTTTTTAATTTAAAAATAATTTTTCAATTTTTTTCTTATACTTTTCCATTAAAACATTTCTTTTTAATTTTTGTGTTGGAGAAAGTTCACCTGTGTTAGAAGTCCATTCTGTTGGTACAAGTGAAAAACGTTTTATTGTGTCTGTTTTTCCGAGATTTTTATTAATCTTTTTAACTTCTTTTACATAACGTTTTAAAACTTTTTTATTCTCAATAAGTTCTTCATTGCTACGGTAATGAATTTTATTTTTTGAAGACCAATCGTGTAAAAATTTTAAATTCGGAGAAATTAATGCAGCAATAAATTTTTCGTTTTCACCAATAACAATAATTTGTTCTATGAAAAAAGATTCTTTAAATTTATTTTCTATAATTTGCGGAGCAATATATTTTCCATTGGACATTTTAAAAATTTCTTTTTTCCTATCAGTTATTTTTAAAATATTATTTTCTAATAATTTCCCAATGTCTCCGGTATGTAACCATCCATTTTCATCAAAAATTTCAGCATTTAGCTTTTCATTTTTATAATAACCGGACATTACATTTGGTCCTTTAACCAAAATTTCTCCATCTTCTGCAATTTTCAATTGCATATTTTCAATAACTTTTCCTACTGTTCCAAATTTTTTATATGGATATTCTTTTCTATTAGCAGAAATAATCGGTGAGCATTCTGTTAAACCATAACCTTCATTTATTGGTAAACCAGCAGCAGTAAAAATTCTTGCCAGACGTTCTTGTAAACTTGCACCACCACAAATTATCATTTTTATATTTCCTCCCAGCGCTTTTCTCCATTTAGAAAAAACTAATTTATCAGCAATTTCAAGTTGTTTTTCATACCACCAACCATTTTTTCTTTCATATTCATATCTTTCTCCCAGACGAATCGCCCAGAAAAAAATTTGTTTTTTTATTCCTTTTAAATCTTTTCCTGTGGTTAAAATTTTATCATAAATTTTTTCTAAAACACGAGGAACAGTTGTAAAACAATCAGCATTTACTTCTCTAAGATTTTCCGGAACTTTAACGTAACTCTCCGCATAATAAATTGGCATTCCTCTATATTGATAACAATAAATACCAATTCTTTCGAAAGCATGACACAAAGGTAAAAAACTTAAAGCTTTCATGTTTTCTTCATTAGGCAAAACGCCATGAATAAGCATAAAATTACTTACAAAATTTTTATGACTTAGCATTACTCCTTTTGGTTCTCCGGTTGTTCCGGAAGTGTAAATTATAGAAACTAAGTCATTTTCTGATATAGAATTTTTTAAATTTTTTAAAAAATCATATTGCTCAGGAAAAATTTTTTCACCAATTTCTAAAAGTTCATTATAATTTTTTGCATTTTCTAAATGATCTAAAGAGTAAATTTCTTGAATAGATTTTATATCACTAGTGATCTTTTGCATACGCAAATACAAACTTTCATCAGAAACGAATAAAATTTTTATTTCAGAATGTTTTAAAATATAAAAATAATCATCATCGCTTATGGTTGGATAAATAGGTACACTAACAACTCCAATTTGAGATGCAGCCATTTCTATTATATTCCATTCCGGACGATTATTTGAAATAATTCCTATTTTATCGCTTTTTTTTAAACCAAAATTCAATAAAGCACAACTTAAAAAATTTGTTTTTTCGGCATAAAATTTCGTACTAAATTTTTCCCATTTTCCATTTCTTTTTACAGATAAAATATCTTCTTTTTGAAATTTATCTAATAATCTATCAATTAAATCAAAAGTTCTTTTCATAAAATTTTATTTTTTGCAATAAAAAAATTTTTTTCCAAAATGATGTTTTTTTTAACATTTTTTATAAAAAATTCCAAACACAATTTTTTTTAATTTTTAAATTTAAAATAAAATGACAATTATTTTAATTAAAAAAAAGATTTAAATTTTTTTTATTTAAATCTTTTTTTAATTATTAGAATTTTTCTATGTGTATTTGTCCATTTTGATTTCTTTTATGAATAAGAAAATTTTCATAAATTAAAATATTAGACATACTTTCTATCATATTTGGGTTTCCACAAAGAAAAATATGTGTATTTTCTGCAGTTGGAATATAATTTAAACATTTCAAAAATACTTTATCTTTCCAAATATCTTGCAAAAAACGCTTTTCTCCATTCCATTTTGCTCTTTCTTTTCCTGCATCAATAATTGTAGGAATATATTTTACATTACTTGAAATATTTTCTAATAATTCTAATTCCGACCTATAACCTAAATCCCAAGAATTTGAAGCACCATGAATAACGGTAATTTTCCTATTTGTATTCATAGCATCACTTCTTAACATGCTTATATAAGGAGCAACTCCAGTTCCAGTAGCTATTAAAACAATATTTTTATTTTTATCTACCTTATCTAAGGTAAACATTCCTGTAAATTTTTTACCTACACCAATTTTATCTCCGATATTCAAATTGAATAATCTCGGTGTCAAAGCACCAGAGCGAACAATACTAACATAAAATTCTAAATATTCTTTATTTTTAGAAGAAGAAGAGATAGAATATGCTCGTCTAATTAATTTATCTGGTTTTAATTGTTTAAATTCATCTGTAGCATCTACACATCTTGCAGAAGAAGCAGGTAAAAATAAAGCAACGAATTGTCCTGCTTTAAAATCTGGTAATTCCCAACCATCTGGTACAATCCTAAAAATTTTCATATTAGGAGATACAGATATTACTTGAGAAACAATGGCATTTAATTTATTTTTCATAATTTTTTAATTATCATATTCAACAAACAAATCTTTTCCAAGACCACAAATTGGACAAAACCAATCGTCTGGAAGATTTTCAAAAGATGTTCCTGCTTCTATATCATCTTCAGGAATTCCTATTGCAGGGTCATAAACATAATCACAAGGTTCACAAATATATTTTTTCATTTTTTTATATATAAATTTAACAATAATAATTTTTAATTAGAAATCATTCCTCATTCTATATTAAATTATTCCTCCATAATATTTCATAAACTGTATTCTTTCGAAATCAGAAGGATTTTTTATAGAAGAATAATTCATTTTTCCTTTAAAATCTTTCAAAGATTTCATATTATGAGCTCTCATCCAATTTTTTAATCCGTCTAAAATGACATTGATATATTTTGGATTATTTTCATATATTACAGAAACAATCTGAACAGCATTTGCACCAGCTAAAATTTGCTTAATAAGACTTTCTGCATTATGAATACCTGTGGAAGAAATTAATTCTGCTTGTAATTTTCCAGACAATAAAGCAACCCATCTCAATGGAATTGTGTAATCTTTATCAGAACTAAAAACATTAGAATAGTTTATTTTGAAATTTTCAATATCTATGTCTGGAGAATAAAAACGATTAAAAAGAACAAAAGATTTTATAGCTTTTGTATAATCAATTTTTCTTATTAGATTACTCAAACCCGCAGAAAATTGATTCATTTTTAACGATAAAGGAATATTTACTTTTTGAAAAAGTTTTGATATTATATCAAAATAAATTTTTTCATAATCAGAACTGCTTTTTTCAATATTACTTGGAAGATTAGAAATATTTAATTCTATAGCATCAGCTCCGGAATTTTGAATTTTCACTGCAAAATCTGTCCATAAATTAGAAGTATTGCAATTAATACTTGCTATAACTGGTATATTAATATTTTTTTTTGTTCCTTCTATTAAGTTTAAATATTCATAAACTTTCTGATTTTCTACAGAATTCTTAATATAATCAAAAGCTTCTGTATGAAAAAAATCACCAGAGAAATTTTTATTAACTTCAAAATTAATCTGCTCTTCAAATATTGATTTTAAAACAATTGCACCGGCATTATTTTCTTCCAAAGTTTGATTTTTTTCTACGGTATTGGTCAAACCAGAACTGCCTATAATTATAGGAGTTTTTATTTTTAAACCGTTATATGTAGTTGATATATCCATACTAAAATAAATTTTTTGCAAATAGTAAAATTAAATAAAAAAATTTTTTCAAAAATAAAAAATTTTTTAAAAAAAAAATAAAATATTTGTTTTTTTATAGAAAAATAAAAATATTAAATTTTTAAGTTCTATATTAAAAAGTATGGTATTTTTTTTAATTGTATTTTGAAAAAATTTTAAATTTTAAATTAAAATGGTAAAAGAGAATTTACATCTTTCAGGAATGTATAAAAATTGGTTTTTAGAATATGCTTCTTATGTGATACTTGAGCGTGCAGTTCCATACATTGAAGACGGTTTAAAACCTGTACAAAGACGCATTTTGCATTCTATGAAAAAATTAAATGACGGACGCTTTAATAAAGTGGCAAATATTATTGGCAATACTATGCAATATCACCCACACGGAGATATTTCTATAAATGATGCTTTAGTTCAGTTGGGACAAAAAAATTTATTGATAGAAAAACAGGGAAATTGGGGAAATATTTTTACCGGAGATCGCTCTGCTGCTGCGCGTTATATAGAAGCACGTTTGTCTAATTTTGCTTTGGATGTGGTTTTTAATTCAAAAACAACTTTATGGAAAGATACTTATGACGGAAGAAGTAAAGAACCAATTACTATGCCTGTGAAATTTCCTTTATTGCTTGCTCAGGGTTCTGAAGGAATTGCTGTTGGACTTGCGACAAAAATTTTACCTCATAATTTTAATGAATTAATTGACGCTTCTATTTCCATTTTAAAAAATGAAAATTTTGAAATTTTACCTGATTTTAGAACTTATGCAACAGCAGATTTTTCAAAATATAATAATGGTTTGAGAGGAGGAAAGGTTAAAGTTCGTGCAAAAATTACAAAAATAAATGAAAAAACTTTAAAAATTTCCGAAATTCCTTACGGAAAAACAACTTCAAATTTAATTGAAAGTATAGTTAATGCAAATCAAAAGGGTAAAATTAAAATTAAAAAGATAGAAGACAATACAGCGGAAAATGTAGAAATTTTAATAAAATTAAACGCCGGAATTTCTGCTGATAAAACTATAGATGCAATGTTTGCTTTTACTGATTGTGAAATTTCCATCTCACCAAATTCTTGTATTATTCAAAATAAAAAACCTATATTTATTGGAGTAGATGAAATTTTGAAAATAAATACTGAAAATACTAGAAATCTTCTGCAAAAAGAATTAGAAATTAATTTAAAGGAATTGGAAAATTCTTGGCATTGGTGTATTATAGAAAAAATTTTTATAGAAAATAAAATTTATGAAAAAATAGAAAATTGCGAAACTTGGAAAGAAATTATAGAAACCATTGCAAAAAATCTCAAAAAATTCGAAGATAAATTTGTACAAAAAATTACAAGGGAAAATATTATTAAATTAACAGAAATTAAAATAAAACGTATTTCAAAATATGATTTTAAAAAATCAGAAAAAGAAATCAGAAAAATAGAAAGAGAAATTAAAAAAATGAAATTTAATTTGAAAAACATTATAAATTATACTATAAATTTTTTTCAAAATATAAAAAATAAATATGGTAATGATAAAAAAAGAAGAACAAAAATTGGAAGTTTTGACACCATAATTGCAAGTAAAGTTGTGATAGCAAATAAAAAATTATACATAAATAAAAAGGAAGGTTTTATCGGAACGTCTTTGAAAAATGATGAATTTATTTGCGAATGCTCTGATATTGACGACATTATTGTTTTCAAAAAAGATGGAACTTATCTTGTAAGTAAAATTTCTAATAAGGCTTTTTTTGGGAAAAATATTATTTACGGAAATGTTTTTAAGAAAAGTGATAAAAGAACAATTTATAATGTTATTTATAGAAATGGACAATATGGATTTTTTTATGTAAAACGTTTTGCTGTTAAATCCGTTACTAGAGATAAAATTTATAATTTAACTCAGGGGTCGAAAGCTTCAAAAGTAATTTACTTTACAGCAAATCCAAATGGAGAAGCAGAAATTATAAAAGTTATTTTAAAACCAAAAGGACGAATAACTAAATTATCCATAGAATATGAATTTTCAAAATTATTTATAAAAGGAAGAAATGCAAAGGGAAATGTTTTAACAAAAAATGACATTTTTAAGATATCTTTAAAAGAAAAAGGAATTTCTACTCTCAGTGATAAAAAAATTTTTTTAGATGAAATTACTCTGAGATTGAATGATGACGGTTTGGGAAAATCTCTCGGTAATTTTGGTGGAAATGATAAAATTTTGGAGATAAATTTTAATGGTACTTTTATTTTACATAATTTTGATCTAAGTAATCATTTTGAAAAAGACAATTTTTTAATAGAAAAATTAGATGCAAATAAAATATTTTCTGTTGTATATTTTGATGCAAATTTTAATTTTTATTATTTAAAACGTTTTAAAATTGAAAATAAAACAGCATTAAATAAAAAATTTTTTTTTATTAGTGATAATCCAAATTCCAAATTAATTTTAATTTCTGATAAAAATGAATTTATATTTTCCTTAGAATTAAAGAAATCTTTTAACAATAAAAAAATTATTATTAAAAGTAAAGATTTTATAGGTTTAAAATCTTATAAAGCAAGAGGAAAACGTTTAACGAATTTTGAAATTAAGAAAATTTCAGAAATATAATATATTTTCTTCATTTAAAATTTGGAAAATTTGAAAAAAAAAAATAAAAAAAAAAAGTTGATTTTATTTTTTTTATTAAAAATAAACTTTATATTTGTCAAATAATTTTGATGTCGAAAGGCGTTAGAACATTTTTTTTTATTTAATTTTTTTTTTAAGTTATGAACGTTAATGCTGTTTTAAACAATTTAGAGGAAAAGCATCCTGGTGAAAAGGAATATTTACAGGCTGTTCGTGAAGTTTTAGATTCTGTAGAGAATATTTACAATGAAAATCCACAATTTGAATCTGCGAAAATAGTTGAAAGAGTAGTTGAGCCAGATCGTATTTTGACTTTTAAAGTTTCTTGGGTAGATGATAAAGGTGATGTTCAAGTTAATTTAGGTTACCGTATTCAATATAATAATGCCATAGGACCTTATAAAGGTGGATTAAGATTTCATCCGAGTGTAAATTTGAGTATTTTGAAATTTCTTGGTTTTGAACAAGTTTTCAAAAATAGTTTAACTACTTTACCTATGGGTGGTGGAAAAGGTGGTTCTGACTTTGACCCAAAAGGAAAATCTGATGCAGAAGTAATGCGTTTTTGTCAAGCTTTTATGTTAGAATTATGGAGACTTATTGGTCCAGAAACTGATGTTCCTGCCGGAGATATTGGTGTTGGTGGTCGTGAAATTGGTTTTTTATATGGAATGTATAAAAAATTAGCTCGTGAAAACACTGGGATTTTAACTGGAAAAGGAATTAATTGGGGTGGCTCTTTAATCAGACCAGAAGCGACAGGTTTTGGTAATGTTTATTTTGCTGCTGAGATGTTAAAAACAAGAGGAGATTCTTTCGAAGGAAAAAGAGTTGCTATTTCTGGTTTTGGTAATGTTGCTTGGGGAGCCGCTTTAAAAGCTACTGAATTGGGTGGAAAAGTTGTTACTATTTCTGGTCCTGATGGTTATATTCTTGACGAAGAAGGTATTTCCGGAGAGAAAATAGATTATATGTTAGAGCTTAGAGCAAGTAATAATGATATAGTTTCTTCTTACGCAGAAGAATTTCCTAATGCAAAATTTTTTCCAAATAAAAAACCTTGGGAAGTAAAAGTTGATATAGCTTTGCCTTGTGCTACTCAGAATGAATTAAATGGAGATGACGCAAAAGCATTAGTTGAAAATAATTGTATTTGTGTTTCTGAGGGTGCTAATATGCCATCTACTCCGGAGGCAGTTGAAACTTTCTTAGAAAATAAATTATTATTTGGTCCTGGAAAAGCTGCTAATGCTGGTGGTGTTGCAACTTCTGGATTAGAGATGTCTCAGAATTCTCAAAAATTATCTTGGACAATTAATGAAGTAGATTCAAAACTTCATCAAATTATGAAAGATATTCACGAAGCTTGTGTAAAATATGGAACTTCTGACGATGGTTTTATTGATTATGTAAAAGGAGCAAATATTGCAGGTTTCTTGAAAATTGCAAATTCTATGTTGGATCAAGGAGTTATTTAAAAAAAACAAAAATAATTTTATTAAAAAATGCTTTTTTATATAAGAAAGCATTTTTTTTATATAAAATAATAAAAAAATATTGAAATTTCGGCGTTTTTTGGAAAAAGTTTTTTTAAATAAAATGTTAAAATTTCGGCGTTTTTTGGAAAAAGTTTTTTTAAATAAAATATTAAAATTTCGGCGTTTTTTGGAAAAAATTTTTTTAATAAAATGTTAAAATTTCG
>JAOZVH010000137.1 GCA_029938235.1 Bacteroidales bacterium | reverse complement strand
AAACGAGCAAATTTTAATGATTTGAAATTATCAAAAAAAAAATTTTTCAAAAAAACGAGCAAATTTTAATGATTTGAAATTATCAAAAAAAAAATTTTTTCAAAAAAACGAGCAAATTTTAATGATTTGAAATTATCAAAAAAAAATTTTTTCAAAAAAACGAGCAAATTTTAATGATTTTTTATAATTTAAAAAATTTTAATATTTTAGAGTTTTTATTTCAAAACAAATTTAAAAATATGTCAAAGGAAAAATATTAATACCTTTTCATTGGGCAATGAAATAAATGTTGAAATTTTTTTTAATTTTAAATTAAAAAATCGTAAAATTTTGGGCGATTTTTGAAAAATTTTTTTAATTTTCAAAATAAAAACATTAAAATTTTGGACGATTTTTGAAAAAAATTTTTTTTTAATTGAAATTTTAAAAATTAAAAAAAATGTCATTTTTGAAAAAAAAAATTTTAATTTGAAATTTTAAAAATTAAAAAAAATATGGAAAATTTAAAAAAAAATATTTGGAAATCTACTATGGAATCTGGTGGAGTTCTTGGTTTTGTATTGGTTCTTTTTTCTTATGTTTTGTATTTACAAAATACAAATTTGAATAGTGAATATTCTTGGTTTTCTTTTGTAATTTTAATTGCAGGTATTGTTTTGGGAACAAAAAAATATACAAAAGAAAATTCATCTTTTATAATATCTTATAAAAAAGCATTTTTTTGTGGGGTTTTAATTAGTTTTTTTTCATCTTTTATTTTAGGCTTTTATAATTTTATTCTTTTTGAAATGATTGATAAAGAAATAATACATAAAATGATCATTGCTATGGAAGAAGAATTAATTATAGCTAAAATGCATGAAGAACAAATAGAAATGATGAGTGATCTTTATAAAAAATTTGTCACTCCAACAACTATGGCTTTTGGTACTTTATTTTCTATGACTTTTTTAGGAACAATTTTTTCTTTAATTACGGCTTATGTTTTGAAAACAGACAATAAAATAAAAGACCCATTTGATAAAGATATGAAAGATATTTAGAAAATTTGCTCGTGAATTTATCTTTATAAAAATAGATATTTCATAATAATGAAAAATTTGAATTAAATTTTTTTCATAAAAATTTAATTCAAATTTTTTTATTTTAAATTGTTTTGGTAATTAAATTAATTAATTCTTCAGATGCTTTTTCCATAGGAACATTTTTTTTCATTAAAATCTTTTTTTTATATAAATTAAGTTTGTTTTTTCCAATGGCTATATAACCGTAATCAGCATCAGCCATTTCTCCTAAACCATTTACTATACAGCCCATAATTCCAATTTTCAATCCTTTCAAATGTTTTGTATTTTCTTTAACTTCTTTAATTATTTTTTGTAAATCTAATGAAGTTCTTCCGCAAGTAGGACATGAAATATATTCTATTTTTGAAATTCTTGCTCCGGTTCCTTGCAAAATTCCAAAACTTAATTCATTAATTTTTTCTGGATTTTTATTTGAAATTTTATTTTCTATAAAAATTCCCTCAGCAATTGAATCAATAAATAATCCTCCGAAATCGCAAGAGGCTTTTAATAAAAGATTTTCAAAATTATTCTCTTCGTAGGAAAATTTTACAATTACAGGAATTTCACATTTAAAAAATTCTAATTTTTCAAAAGATGCATAAGTTTCTGAAACTTCATTTTTATAAGTTTCTAAAATAAAAATCAAATTTTTAAAATTTTTAATTTTATCAAAAAAACTTTTTTTCAAATGAGAATATTTAATTTTTAAAAAATTATATTCTGCATTCTTATTAAAATTTCTTAAAAAAATGTCAATATTTTCAAAAAAATTTTTTTCTTTTCCATTTTTTACAATAAATTTTAAATCAAATGGAATTTTAAATTTATCGTTTATTTGTAAATTATTTACAAAAAAAAATTCTGGTGTTAATGATTTCTTTTTCCAAGAATTATTTTTTTCATTAAAATCATAAAATTTTGAAAAAATTTTTTCATCAATTTTATAATCAGAAATATCGCAAATTACCATAGGATAATTTTTAATTTTCAATTTTCTTTTTTTTAAATGAAAATTTTTTATCAATTTTTTATTTTCGAGATAATTTAATATTTTTTTTGCCACAGGAATTTCTAATTCTGGTGCTTCACTAAGAGAAACTCTAATTGTATCTCCAATTCCTTCTCTCAAAAGACTTGCTATTCCGACAGCCGATTTTATTCTTCCGTCTTCGCTTTCTCCTGCTTCTGTAACTCCCAGATGTAATGGAAAGTTCATATTTTCTTCTTTCATTTTTTCAAGCATTTTACGATAGGAATTTACCATAATTTTCGTATTGCTTGATTTTAAGGAAATTACAACTTGATAAAAATTTTCTTCTTTGCAAATTCTCAAGAACTCCATAGCACTTTCTACCATTCCTAAAATTGTATTTCCATATTTACTCATAATTCTGTCAGAAAGCGAGCCGTGATTTGTTCCAATTCGTAAAGATGTTTTGTTTTCTTTGCAGATTTTTATTAAAGATAAAAGCCTCAAACGAATTTTTTGAATTTCATTTTTATATTCTAATTCTGTGTAATTTACATTTTCAAACTTTTTTTTATCTATATAATTTCCCGGATTTATTCTTACTTTTTCTACATTTCTTGCACAAATTTCTGCAATATTTGGATTAAAATGTACATCTGCAACAATAGGAATATTAGAATTTAATTTCTTCAATTCATTTTTTATATTTTTTAAATTTTTTGCTTCCTTAATATTTTGAACCGTTAAACGCACGAAATCAGACCCAGCTTTTGTAATTTTTATAATTTGTTCGACACTTTTTTTTGTGTCTAATGTTTTTGTATTTGTCATAGATTGAACAGAAATAGGATTATTTTTCCCTATTTTTACATCACCAACAAGAACCTCATAAGTTAAAAATTTTTTCATAATTTTTTTTTCAATATTTATCAAATAAAATTTATATTTTATAAAAACAAATTTTAAAATTTTATTTTTGTATGTTATTTGCGAATAAGAATTGAATATAAATATTAATTTCTGATTTATGAAAATTTTTACAAAAATTTTATTTTTCGTATTTTTTTTTAATTTTATAAACGTCTCTTTTGGACAAGAGCACAAGAAACCTCTGAGTGAAAGAAAATTAAAAAAACGAAAAGAATACACCTCTCTAAAACAAGCTTTAAAAAATTATAAAAGAGTTTATAAGTTAAATTTAAAAAATCAAAGTTTAAAATCTTTACCTTCTGACATTAAAAAACTTATTAATTTACAAATTTTAAACTTAGAAGGAAATAATTTAATTGCTCTGCCAGAAGAAATTGGTTCTTTGAACAATTTAGAGCTAATAAATATAAAAGGCAATAAAATAGATAAATTGCCAAGAAGTATCGTGAATTTAAAATTTTTACACACTTTAAATTTATCTAAAAATCGTTTTTCAAAAATTTCAGATATATTAGTTGGGATAAAAAATTTAGAAAATTTAGATTTATCAAAAAATTATTTTCAAAATACTTTATCACCTAATATTTCTAAGATGAAAAATCTTATAATACTTAATTTATCGGAAAATTATCTTCGTTTTTTACCAAAAACTACAGGAAAATTAAGATATTTAATAGAATTAAATCTGAGTTCAAATCAAATTATTCAAATTCCGTCTGATATTTTCAAATTAAGAAAATTAGAAAAATTAGACCTTTCTGACAACCAAATATCAAAAATACCAAAAAGTTTTGGACTTCTAAGATATCTGACTCATTTAAATTTTTCACATAATGCTTTGAAAACTTTGCCAAAAGAATTTGGAAGTCTTAGAAAGTTGAAAGTTTTGGATTTTAGCTCTAATAAATTTACATCAATTCCTGTGGAAATATTCAAGAATTATAGTATAGAAAATTTGGATTTATCTTATAATTCATTAAACTCTTTATCAATAAATTTAGGCAAATTAAAAAAAATTAAAATATTAAATGTTTCAAATAATAACTTAGGTGTTTTACCTGATAATATAACAAAATTAACTAATTTAAGCATTTTAAATCTAAGTTTTAATTATCTTACATTTTTACCTGAGAAATTTTCTAAGCTGAAAAAATTAAAAGAACTAAATTTAGAAAATAATTTATTTAAGCAACTTCCAGATGAAATTATCGAATTATCAAATTTAGAAAAACTTATTCTCGCTGATAACAGAAGATTGAAATTTAAAAAAGTTTTTGAAAAACTATCAAAGCTAAAATCCCTAAAAGAATTAGACCTATCAGCAAATAAGTTCAAATATATAGAAAGTAATATTATAAAAATACAACAAATAGAAGTTTTAACTTTAAATAGGAATCGTTTTTTTTCTATTCCTGCTCCTTTAATTAAATTGAAAAAATTGCGAGTTTTAAATATGAGTTCTAATCGTTTGCGAAAAATTTCTCAAAGAGTTGGAATGCTAAAACAAGTTCATAAGATGAATTTTAGTAAAAATAAAATTATGTCAATTAGTAAAGAAATAGGTGATTTACCAAAATTGAGGGTTTTAAATTTAAGTAAAAATAAAATTAATGCTATGCCAAGTTCCATAGAAAATTTACAAAATTTAGAATTTTTAAATCTTGGAGGCAATGTTTTTTCCAAAAAAGAAAAAAGAAAATTAAAAGATATGCTTCCAAATACAAAAATTAGTTTCTTATGGCTTCTTGAATAAAATAATTTTTTATCATAAATTAAAGATTTTTTAATTTATGATAAAAAAATTCATAATTAATGCAGCCCACATTCTTTTTTTGTATTATTTTCCCACCACCATCTTCCGGAGCGTGTATCTTCATTTTTTTTAATTTTTCTTGTACAAGGTTCACAACCTATACTTACAAATCCTTTGTCATACAAATTATTGTATGGTAAATTTTTATTTTTTACATAATCATTTACATCTTCTAAACTCCAATCTAATAATGGATTATATTTTATTAAATTGAAACTTTTATCCCAAATAAAAAAATCTAATTTTTTTCTTGTCTCAGATTGTCCAGCTCTTATTCCAGTTATCCAACATTCTACACCTTCTAATGCTCTTTTTATTGGTTTTACTTTTCTTAAAAAACAGCATTCTTTACGATTTTCTAAGGATAAATAAAAACTAAAAGCACCTTTTTCAAAATATAATTTTTCAATATCTTGACTTTCTGGAAAAAAAGTAAAAATTTTTTTTTTGTAAAAATCACTGGTTTTTTTAAATATTTTATACGTATCTTCAAACAAACGTCCAGTATCCAGAGTAAAAATTTTAATAGGTAAATTATTACTAAAAATAATGTCTGTAATAATTTGGTCTTCCATACTAAAACTTGTAGAAAAAATTATTTTTTTATTATTAAATTTTTTTAACAAAATTTGCAAATTTTGTAAAATATCTTTTTTGGAAAGGTTTTTGTTTAAATCTTTCAATAAAAATTTATTACTCATAATTTAAAATTTAAATTTAAATTTAAAAAAATGAAATTAAAAAAATTTTTTTTTCTAATATTTTTTTTAATATTTTTTACTCAGAATTTTTTTTCAAAAAATAATGAAAAAATTAACCCACATATTTGGTGGAATGAATTAGATGATGCTTGGAAGCAAGAATTCCAAAAGTTATTAAAAATTTACAAAGATCCAACAAAAGCAGAAATAGAAAAGATTTTAATTTTAAAAAAATTAAATATTTCCTCTAATTTTGAAATATCAGATTTAGGACCAATATCTGATTTAACAGAATTAGAAGAGCTTAGTTTTTTTGATACAAATGTTGAAAATCTCGAAGCTATTACTTATTTAAAAAAGATAAAAAAACTATGGTTTTATAATACTCAAATAGATGATTTAGAACCAATTAGAGATGTGATTTCTTTAACAGAATTGTGGTTTGAATATACAGATGTAGATGATTTAGAACCCATTTCTGATTTAATAAATTTAGAAGTCCTTGCTTTTTCAAATCCAGATATAGAAAGTTTAGCGTCATTAGAAAAACTTGTAAATTTACGAGAATTGAGATGTATGTACACAAGTGTTGCAGATTTAAGCCCATTAAAAAATATGAAAAAATTAGAAAAATTATATTGTTATGACACAGAAATTAATAGTTTAGAACCTATAAAAAATCTTATAAGTTTGAAAGAATTATATTGCGAAAATATTGATATTTCTAAGATAGAAAATTTAAAAGATCTAACAAATTTAGAGGTTTTAGCATTTTCCAGCGAAAACATTACAAGTTTAGAACCTCTGAAAAATCTTGTAAATTTAAAAAAATTATGGTGTATGTACACAAACATTACAAGCTTATCACCTATAAAAAATGCAAAAAATTTAGAAAAATTATGGTGTTATAATACCAAAATTACAGATTTAGAAGTTGTAAAAAATTTTCCAAATTTGGAAAAGCTTTGGTGCTATAATACAGGAATAGAATCCTTGAAACCATTAGAAAATTTAACAAATTTAAAAGAATTAAAATGCAGTAATACAAAAATTACAGATTTATCACCATTAAAAAATCTTTTAAAATTAGAAATTTTAAGTTGTGGAGATGTAGATATTACAGATTTAACACCAATTAAAAATCTAACTAATTTAAAAAAAGTTCATTTTTTTAATACAAAAATTAAAAATATAGAAGCATTAAAGAATTTGAAAAAAATAAAAATTCTTGACCTGGACAATACAAAAGTTGAAGATATAAAAGATATAAAAAATCTTTTAAAATTAGAAAAATTAAATTTAGATAATACGCTAATCACAGAGATAAAAGCATTGAAAAATTTGAAAAAATTGAAAGAATTTAATTGTAATAGCACAAATATTACAGACTTATCACCAATAAAAAATTCAAAAGACCTAAGAAAATTATTAATTTATAATACATTAGTTACAACATTAGAACCATTAAAAAATCTAAAAAAATTAGAAGAATTAAATTGTCCACAAACAAAGATAACAAGTTTAGAACCACTAAGAGACTTGAAAAATTTGAAAAAATTATGGTGTTATAATAATGAAATAACAAGTTTGAAACCATTAGAAAATTTGAATGGTTTATTAATGTTAATTTGTTTCAATACAAAAATTGACGATTTAAAAGTAATATGGAATTTAAGAAATTTACAAGTGTTATATTGTTATAATACAAAATTAAATATGGCAAAAGTGGAAGCTTTCAAATTAGAACATATGGACTGTTATATTGATTTTTGGTAAAAATTTCAATTTAAAAATTTATATTTTTTAATGAATTTTGTTTTTTTTTAATTTAAAAATTCATAAAAAATTGGCATTTTTTCAAAAAAAAAATTTTTTTTTAATTTAAAAATTCATAAAAAATTAGCGTTTTTTTGAAAAAAATTTTTTTTTTAAATTATAAAAAATCTTAAAAATTTGATGTTTTTTTGAAAAAATTTTTTTATTTTGAAATTAAAAATTATTAAAATTTTGGACGATTTTTGAAAAAAAATTTTTTTTAAATTACAAACAATATTGAAATTTTTGGGCGATTTTTGAAAAAAATTTTTTTTATTTTGAAATTAAAAAATATTAAAATTTTGGACGAATTAAAAAAAAAATTGAATATTTCAAATCATTTCAATTAGAAATTTGCAAAATAAAAATAAAAAATGAAACCTTTTAATTATTGTTACATTTAGCTTTATATTAAATTGATAATGTCATTATTTGCTAATTCAAGTTTTTTTCGTGTTTCTGCTTTTGAATAAACTGCTTCTTTAATTTTATCGCCTATTTTATTTTGAACTTCTAAGGGTGGTAATATTATTTTTATCTTCTTTAAATCTGATGACCTAATACTTTGAAGGATTGAACCACTTGAAATTCTCTCTAATTGTAATTGTCCATACTCAGAATTTAAAAATGCAACGAGATAATATTGATTTACTTTTTTTAAATCAATGTGAATATTTATTAGAAAACCAGAAGCTACACCGTTTACTAAATCAGGTGGAACATTTGCCGAAATTCCTGAATTTCCTGCTCTTGTCATTACAATTGTATATTCTGAAACGATATTTTTCATAACATCTCTATTAGTAATTAAATCTTTTCTTATATATTTTAGATTTTCAAAATTTATTCCTTCTTTTGTTATACTTTTTACAAGAATATATGGAATACCATTTTCTTTTTTAACATAAATTGAAGCATCATCAATATTTGCTCCATTATGAACTGTTTTTATAATATAGTTTAATTCAACTATTTCGTATTTGCTTTTATTTAAATTAATTAAATTATCTACATATTTTTGTAAATATCTTTTTGCTACAAAGCTTTTTTCTAAAAAACTCTGCTTAATAAAAAAATTATTTTCATTAGTTTTTTTATTATTATATAAATCAGCAACTTTTGAAATGTCATCTTTAGGAATATACCTGCCTTTTTTGTCGTGTCCGCAATATTTATTTATTGAAATAAACAAATTTTCATTTTTATCGTTCTTTCCTTTTTGTATAAAAAGCACACTTGTATTTATTGTAACATTTGGACTAAAAGTTTCAAATGGAAGCTCTACAATTGCAAATAAATTTCCTTTTTCTGTTATATATTGTCTCAAATATGTTTCTCTTTCGTTGCCGAGAATACCACTTGGTAAAACCATTGCCATTTTTCCACCATCTTTTAATAAAGATAAGCAACGTTCTATAAATAAGACTTGTGGCTCTTCTCTTTCTTTAAGTTTTCGAGTTTTAATCCATTTTTCTATTTTCTTATCTAATTTCCATTTATAGCCAAATTCAAATTGTTGTAATTTATTCTTTCCTTCAACTGGAATTTTACTTCCAAAAGGCGGATTTGTTATTAAAATATCAAATTCTCCAAATTTTATTTTATTTTGCATTTCGCTGTCCCATGTTTCAACTTGTTCAAGAGTATCTGCACAAAATATGCCTGTTGTTCCGTCTCCTATTAAATTCATAAGTAGTCTTTCTAAAGTTTTTCCGTATTAAATATGCCTAAAAAATTTATGATATATTTAGTTC
>JAOZVH010000136.1:203-9078 GCA_029938235.1 Bacteroidales bacterium | reverse complement strand
TCCAAATACATCATAAGAAAAATCCCATTTTACCATACTAAATTGAGCGGATACCTTTAAACACTAATTTTGGGACAACAATTTTTGAACCTGTTGCGGTAACTTTGGCATCAAGTAATTTCAAAATAGCTGCAAAACAAATAAAATCAGGGACAAAAATAAGCACAAATGCACAATTTGAAATTCAAAAAATTATGGACCAATTGACATTTGCAAATGTAAAACCCAACAAAGAAAAAGAAATTGAAATAATAAGAAAAGTCTGCCAAAAAGGTGAAATGAGAAAAGTAAAGCCTACAAGGGTAGATATTTACCTAGAAAGCAAAAACAATGAAATTTACTTGATTGATATTAAAACAGCAAAGCCAAATAAAGGTGGATTTAAAGAATTTAAAAGGACACTTTTAGAATGGACAGCAGTAGTTTTAGCAGAAAACCCAAATGCAAAAGTAAATACATTGATAGCAATTCCTTATAATCCGTATGCACCAAAACCATACAGTCGTTGGACAATGGCAGGAATGCTTGATTTAGAAAAAGAATTGAAAGTTGCAGAAAATTTTTGGGATTTTCTTGGTGGTTCAGGTTCTTATCAAGATTTATTAGTCTGTTTCGAAAAAATAGGAATTGAGCTAAGAAGAGAAATTGACCACTATTTTAAAAAATTTAAAAATAAATAATCACAAATTCTATAAAATTGAGATCATTTATTTTTGCTTTTTATATTGCAGTTATTCTCTCAAATGCTACAAATTTGACTTTAAACACTTTGAATAAATTACTTTTTAATAATTTTAAAAGTTTCTGTTTCATCATTTGTAGTTATTTTTACAAGATAAATGCCATTTGTATAATCAGTTATATTTATAACTTCCTCCATTTCTGGATTACTTATATTATAAATTTTTTCTCCCCTAAGACTAAAAATTTCTACTCTTGTATTTTCATTTTCAAAACTATTAAAATAAATTGTAAATATACCATCGCTAGGATTTGGGTAAATTTTCATTACATTTTCAGTTTTTATTTCATCATAGTGTTTATCGTCATCATCGCTACACGAAACAAAAACATAGTAGATAATGTTATCATTGTAATCAAATAAAAATTAAATAAATTCTTCATAATATATATTTTTTTTTTAACGCTAAATTAAATTTGAAATTGCTTTTCCATTATGATAAATTTAATTAAATTTATCATAATAAATCCAAATATTTTAATAATTTCGAAATTATTAAAAAAAATTTTTTATTAAAAATTAAAATTTTGGGCGTTTTTGAAAAAAAATTTTTTCGTTAAAAATTAAAAATTTTTACGTTTCTTGAAAAAATTTACAGAAAAACAATTTTACAATTTTTTTTATAAATAAATATTTGACATCTTTTAAAAAACTTAACACAAATACTTCTATAGTTCATTTATTTCTATAATTTCATATCTATAATCAGGAAGATTTTTGCCAATTTCTTTTTGTTCATATTTATAAATTTTAATTTTATAATTAGATTCAAAAGATATTTTAGTTATTTCATTATAAACAACTTTTGCATAATCTCCTTTAATTTCTTCTTTTACTTTGGTCAAAAAAGTAAATTTTTTAGTTTTAAGATTAAGCATTAAAAAACCTCCTTCAAGTTCTATAATATCTGTTTTATTATATGTTAATTGACAGATATTTTTTAATATCTGCTCAGAATAATTTTTATTAATAGAATATTTATGTCTTTCTCCTTTTCCTATAAAATAAGAATTAAAATCTATTTGTATCTCTTTTTTAGCAATACTATCAAGTAACTTTTTTAATGTATTCATTTCATTTTTAGTTAAATGAACATCATTTTTTAATAATTCAATATCTCCAATTTTACTTAATAATAATTCTAATCTATCAGATATTTCATAAATATTTTCAGTATCAAAAATACCTATTTGTCCACTTTTTTTAGGTCGTAAAAAAACACTAAAAGAAGCAGCTTTATTAACTATTATCTCTGTTAACGCAATTTGATCTATTTCCTTTTTATTTTTATTAGGATAGATACTTTTTGCTATTTCAATGCGTAATTTTTGGTATGTTAATAATACTTCGGAAAGTATTTCTGTATCGATAATACCTTTATTTATTCCATTTCCATTTTTAAAATGAATATTATGAATAGTTGTATTCTGTGAAATTGCAATTTTAGATAAATTATTTTGATTGCTATTTATTTTAATCAATTTAATTTCTTCTAATAATTCTACTAATTCTAATTTTATACTTAACGGAACTTTTGTTCCTGATAAGGTAATATAAATTAATTGCTCTACTTCATCTAAGTTGTTCATATCAAAAGCAAGATAGATAGCACTTTTTAGCAAAATAGAACGATTTGGTTCTTTTTCATCAATGCCTTTAAAATTCAAAGCAACTTGTTTTTCTAATTCAAAAGCTTTGCTTGTATAAGTATAAAAATTTGATGATTTTCCATTTTTTTGTTCTTCAAAAAATGCTAAATCTGCAAATTCCATTGCTTGATTGTGTAAAGTATTTATATAATTCATTTTTTTGCTATTTTTGCTAATGGAGAACTAAATTCTATAACTATTGCATAAGCAGGAATATTCATATGATCACTTTGTCTTGTTTGTTCTATTTTTGTCTTTAAACGAATATTAATTACACTATTATTTTTTGCTTTCAATATTCCTGAAACTTCTAAACGAGCCACTTCATTATTAAATACTATATTTGTATTTGAAAATAATGTGCTTTTTTGGGCAAGATAATAATCAAATCCTGTTTTTCTTTTTGCTTGTTTTATAACTTTATATTTAGTCAAATGTTGTATGATCAACATTGCTAAACAATAAGCTCCATTTTCTGTAGTATAAATAAAATCATTTCTTGAATTTTTCATTTGTTTAGTAACTTTATACCAATATAAACGAAAATTACCTTTTAAAGCTCCATTTATTGAAAAAGAAACTCCTTGTTTATGATTTTGGTCATCTAAACAAACAGCAGCGCATTCAGAAAAATTATCACAAGTTATTTTCGATAAAAGAGAGATATTCTTTAAAGAATATATATTAATATCTTTTTCTATCATATTACCTATTTTTTTTACAAATATATAATTTTTTAATATTTCTAATAAAGTATAAAAAATATTTCTTTAAAAAATTAAAAAATAATCCTTATTGAATTGAATGTATAAACATTGGTGTTAAAAAAACTCCAATATTGTTTTTTTAATATATTAAAATTTTGGGCGTTTTTTTGAAAAAATTTTTTGTTATGGAACATTTTTATAAAATATAATTTTTTTTTATTAAAAAATAAGGTATTTTGATTCATCGTTAACGATGATTTTGATTTATCGTCCACGATGATTTCGTTGCATCATACTATAATGCATTGATTTTTAATGTTTTAATGACGGTTTGGAATAAAAAATTTTAGAAAATATTTTGAAAAAAACACAAATTTTTTACAATTTTATTATGAAAAAAATTCCTTTCCACAAAAAGGTTCTAAGAGCCAATTTTTTTAACATTAACATTGGTTTTTTTTAACACCAATGTCTTTTTTTAATATTAAAATTTTGGGCCTTTTTTGAAAAAAAGTTTTTCTCAAAAAAAATCATAAAAATTTTGCGTTTTTTTGAAAAAAAATTTTTTTATTAAAAATTAAGGCTATCGAACCTTTTTGTGGTGAGTTTTTTTTCATAAAAAAAATGTGAAAAATTTATGCTTTTTTTCAAAATATTTTTCAAAAATTTTATTCCAAATCGTCATTAAAACATTAAACATCAATGCTTTATAGGACGATGCAACGAAATCATCGTGGACGATGAATCATAATCTTTTTATTTTTAATAAAAAAAATTTATATTTCACAAAAAGGTTCCAAGAACCAAAATTAATTTTTAAAACGTTTTTCTAGGAGATTATTTATCTCATTTTTAAATTCAGGAATAGAAGTTTTGTTTAAAATTTCTAATATAAAAGCATATAAAAGAAAATTTCTAGCATCTTTTTTTCCAATTCCTCTTGAATTTAGATAAAATAATGCTTCTTTATCTAATTGTCCGGTTGACGAACCGTGGGCACATGAAACATCATCAGCATAAATTTCTAATTGTGGTTTGCTATAAACTTTTGCAAAATCAGAAAGTAAAACATTTTTATTAGATTGTTTTGCGTCAGTTTGTTGTGAATTTTTTGCAACAAAAATTTTCCCCAAAAAAACTATAATTGCTTTTTCATCTATTATTCCTCTGTAATTTTGTTCACTTTTACAATTTGCATTTTCGTGATTTACAAAAACAAAATTATCAAAATGTTGTTTTTTATCAGCTAAATAAAGAGCATTTAAAGAACATTTACAAAGTTCTTCTTTGAACGAAACAGATAAGTCATTACGAATTAAATTCCCATTTATAGTAATTGTGTTGCAAGAAAAGTTTGAATTTTTATTTTGAAAAATTCTATTATTATTTAACAGAAAGGATCTATTTCCTTCATCTTCCAAAATATTTAATTCTAAATCTGAATTGCATTTCAAAATAATTTCACTAGCTGCATTTGTAAAATTTTTTGATAATTTTGAAGAAGTATAGCTAGAAATAATTTTTGCTTTTGAATTTTCATCTAAAATTATCAAATTTCTAATTTGTGATAAAAAAGCCTTTTTTTTCAAACCGTCAGAAATAAAAATCAAATGTATATTTTCTTTTATGACTTGGTTTTTTGGAACATAAATAAAAATTCCATCATCTGCAAAAAGTGTATTTAAAGCAGTAAAATTATTTTCCAAAGAAATCTCAGTTTTTTCAAAATTTTCATCAAAAATTGATAAATATTTTTTCTTCGCTTCTTTTAAATTTTCTATAATTAAATCTTTACTTATAATCTTAGAATTTTCTTTTTGAAAAATTCCATTTACAAAAACCAAAATATTTGCATTTAAATTTGGAATTAAATATTTTTCAAAATCTATATTCTTAATATCATAGTTTAAATTATATGAACTTTTAAAAATTTGAGAAATATTTGTATTTTTCCAGTTTTCTGTTTTTTGATTTGGAAAATCATTTTTTTGATAAAAATCAAAAATTTTTTTTCTTTTTTTCTCGTCTTTTATTAAGAAATTTTTTTCATCTAAATTATTAAAATAAGACAAAAAATTTTCTTTATTAATATCTTTTTTCATTACAAAATTTAAAAAATAATTTTTTTAAAATTAATTCATTTTTATTAAAAAAAAAAATTAAAATTTCTCAGCAACATAAATGGAAGCTATTCCAAAATTTAAAGAAATTTGTTTGCAATTTTTAAATCCAGCATTACTTAATTTTTCTAAAAACTTATCGCCTTCTGGAAAAACCTCAACGGAAGAATACAAATAATCATAAGCAGAATTATCTTTTGAAATTTTTTTTCCTAAAAATGGAATTATTTTGGAAAAATAAAAATTGTAAATTTGTTTTACTGGAAATTTTTTTGCTTTCGAAAATTCCAAGATGAAAACCTTTCCATTTTTTTTTAAAACTCTAAACATTTCTTGCAAACCAATTTCTAAATTTTCAAAGTTTCTAACACCAAAAGCAATGGTTATTGCGTCAAAATAATTATTTTCAAATTTAATTTTTTCTGCGTCTCCAAGTTCGAAAGAAATAATGTTTTCTAAATTTCTATTTTTAATTTTTTTTTCAGCAAAACTTAGCATACCTTTAGAAATATCTATTCCAATAATTTTTTTTACTTTCAATTTACTAATTTTTATTGCAAGATCACCAGTTCCAGTTGCCAAGTCAAGAACAATTTTATGATTATTTTTTCCTAGTAAATTAATTAATTTATTTCGCCAAATTTTATCTATTCCAAAGGAAAAAAGATGATTTAAAAAATCATATTTAGAAGAAATATTATCAAACATAAAAGCAACTTGTTCTTTTTTACTTCTATAAGAATTTTTGTAAGGTTTTATCATTTTCAAATATTAAAAAATTTTCATCAAAAATTATTTTATTTTGAATAAAAAATAAAAAAAAATGCTAATTTTTTAATTTAAAATTAAAAAAAAATTTTAATATAAAAAACCAAAATTTATAAATTTTGGTTTTTTATATTAATTTTTGAAAAAATTAATTCTAATTTATACCTAATTTCTTTTTAACCATAGGCAAAATATCTATACTTTCTTCAGAATAATAAACAATTGCACCAGTTCCTATATCATATATATAAGTAAAACCGTTTTCTTTACCAACTTCTTTTATAGCATCTTGTGCTTTTTGTATAATTGGTTTTAAAAGCTCCATTTCTTTTTTTTGCAATTCTTGCTGTGCTGTCCCTTGAAACGTTTGTATTCTTTGTTGCAAATCTTGTAATTCTTGCTCTTTTGTCTGTCTGACAAAATCTGTAAGGCTAGCTTTTTCAGCCACATAACTTTGATATTTATTTTGCAGTTCTCCTTGCATAGTTTGCATCTGAGTTTCTAAATCTTTTGCAAAAGTTTCTAATGCTGTTTTTGCTGAAACTTTATCCGGCATAGATTCCATTAATTTATTAGAATCAATATGACCAAATTTCTGAGAAAAAACGTCAAAATTAAAAAACAATACTGCAACAAAAATTGTTATTTTTACTAAAGTTTTCATTATTTTTAATAAATTTAAAATTTCGCAAATGTAAAAAAAATTATAAAATAAAAAAAAATCTTAAATATCATCTTTATTTATTCTTTCAAAAGCATCTATATAAGAATTTGGTGTTATATTTAGAATAATTGAATTTCGTTTTTTAGAATATTTTTTAATATTAAAATAAGATTTAAAAGTGAAAGTAAATTTTTCTAAGATTTCATATAATTTTCTTTCTCCTTTTCCCATTTTAGTCATAGGTTCAGCCTTAGCTGTTTTTTCGTCGTAAAAATGTTTCTGTGTCAATAACACAAGATTATTATCTGTTACAAAAATATCTTTTAACCAGGAATGGTCTGCTCCGACTAAATAAATTTTCTTAAAATTTAGACTTAAAGATAACATTAAACTTGTTGCTAATACATTATGATTTCTTGGCATTCCTAAATTTTGTTCGAAACAAAAATAATTAAAAAATTCAAATCCTTCTATTGGAGTAAAATTGTAAAAAATAATTTTAATATTTTTATTTGCAGAAAATCTTTTTTTATCTAGGTAATTACTAATAAAATAAGGAACAAAGAAAAATAATTCCCAATGAGTTTTTTTTAATAAATTATTAAAAATATCATCTTGAATTTTTTGATATTTATCAATTCCTTTATAAACTTCTGGTGCAGCAAGAACATAATAACGAGGTTTTAATTCTTCAAAAAATTCAGAAATTGGAAAAAGATTAACGCAAAATAATTCTTTATTTTGCAGAAAATATTTTTTTTCTTTTAAAAAAGAATTTAAAGAGGGACCGTTTCCAAGCATTATACAATCTTTATTTGTATGTTCTTTTTTATCTTTTATTTTAATAAATAATTTAGAAAAAATAAAAATTTTTATTATAGATAAAATCGTTAATACAAAATTTTCTATGAAAATTTGAAATTTAAATTTAAACATCGTCGTATTTTTTTCCTATTCCTGTATAAACCCAGTATCTAAATTTTAAAATCATCGTGGCTTTTGACAATTGAAAACAAAATAAAAACCATAAAAACAAAACAAAAGAAGCTATCCATTTTATAAATTCATTTCCTAAAAAGTATAAAAATTTATTGTTTTTTTTATACCTAAAGCTTTCACTAATTCCAATGCCTTGGGCTTGTTTTTTTATATAATTTTCAGTTAATCTGTTGTTACTAATTGTGTGTTCTACAGATGCTTCTGGCAGATAAAAAATTAAATCTTTTTTTCTATCTAATCTATAGAAAAAATCTTTTTCCTCACTTCCACCCAAATTATTAGCTTTTCTTCCTAAATTTGTATCAAACAAACCATATTTTTCAAACATTTCTTTTCTAAAACTCATATTTGCTCCAATTGGAAATTTATTATGAGGAAACTTTTTTATTTTATTGCCCATATCTAAGGCTGCAAACATTGGCAAAAGAAATTTAGAAATCCATTTTGGTTCTTTACTCTCATAAATAGGATATATTTTTCCACCAATTGCTTTTACATTTATATTTTTTTTGAAGAAATTAAATAATATTTCTAAATAATTTTCACAAGCGATAGCATCATCATCTATAAAAGTTATTATTTCTCCTTTTGATAAAGAAATACCTTTATTTCTTGCAAAAGAAAGACCTTGTTTTTTTTCACAAAAATATTCAATATTCAAATTCTTGAAATCTTTAATAAATTTTTTGCAAATTAATTCAGTTTTATCAGTAGAATTATTATTAATTATCACGATTTCATATAAATTTTTTTTAAAAATTTGATCTTCTAAACTTTCTAATGCTGTTCTTATATATTTTGCCCTATTATAAGTACAAACAATTACAGAAATTTTGTATGTCATAACATTATTTATATAATAATTTTACGAATTAAATATTTTATTTTTAATTAAAAATAATTAAAATATTTATTTTAATAAAATCATAAAAAACAATAATCTTTTTATTAAGATAAAATCTTTTTTAATAATTTTAAATCATTAAAAAAATGCCGTTTTTTTGAAAAAAATTTTTTTTTAATAATTTAAAATCATTAAAAAATCGTCGTTTTTTTTGAAAAAAAAATTATAAAAAAATGCCGTTTTTTTGAAAAAAATTTTTTTTAATAATAATTAAAAATCATTAAAAAATCGTCGTTTTTTTTGAAAAAAAAATTTTTTTTTAATTATAAAAAATTATAAAAAAATGCCGTTTTTTTGAAAAAAATTTTTTTTAATAATAATT
>JAOZVH010000136.1:0-103 GCA_029938235.1 Bacteroidales bacterium | reverse complement strand
AAAAATCATTAAAAAATCGTCGTTTTTTTTGAAAAAAAAATTTTTTTTAATTATAAAAAAATGCCGTTTTTTTGAAAAAATTTTTTTTAAAAACAATTTAAAA
>JAOZVH010000135.1:4130-9079 GCA_029938235.1 Bacteroidales bacterium | reverse complement strand
AGAAAATGAAAAAAAAATCAAAATCAAGAAATCAAACAAAGAAATTAATTTAAAATCATTTTTTTCATGTATATCACAAACAACCTCAAAAGAGTTCTTATCAATGCTTAAAAGAATGTATCGTTTGCGTTGGCAAATTAATTGATATTTAAAAATGAATATCTATTGGAAAATTCACAAACACACCAATATGAAAGCTAGCGATTGAAAGAACTTTTTATCCAAATTTTTATATTTTTTTTTAAATTTGAAATTATAAAAATATTTGTAATAATATTATAGAAAAACATCGAAATTTAGATATGGAATTTTTTTGCATATTGGAAATAAATATCCAATTTATTTGGATAAACAAAAAACCGAACAAATTAAAAAATGGACATAAGTTACAAAAAATCTTAACGAATATGCTTTATTTAGAAAAGAAAATACATAAATCTTTTAGAAATATTGGTAAATATTCATTTACAAGTAATTAATATGCTTAGATACGGCTATGGCGTGGACGCTTGACGCATATGGGTCTTTATTTGCGATACAAAATTACGCAAAACATTTTCGTTATTCTAAATTTTTTTTAATGTTTTTTTTGAAAAAGTTTTAAGTTATTGTAAATGAGAAAATTAAAATTAAAATTTGATGAAATATTATAATAAAATCATAAAAATCCTGCGCCTGTGCTGTGTTTTCACTGCACCAATTATTCATATAAATTTATAAATGGCGATGAAAACACTGCCCAAACGCAATAAATAAAATCTTAAAATTTCGTCGTTTTTTGGAAAAAATTTTTTTATTAAAAATAAAATCTTAAAATTTTGTCATTTTTTGGAAAAAATTTTTTTATTAAAAATAAAATCTTAAAATTTCGTCGTTTTTTGGAAAAAATTTTTTTATTAAAAATAAAATCGCATAATGTTAAAAAATATTAAAATTTTGGACGAATTTTGAAAAAAATTTTTTAATTTTTAATTTAAAAAATATTAAAATTTTGGACGAATTTTGAAAAAATTTTTTTTTTTTTGAAATTTAAAAATATTAAAATTTTGGACGTTTTTTGAAAAAAATTTTTTTAACATTGGTCTTTCTTTTTTTTAACCTACAATGTTTCTACCAAATGTTGTTTTTTAAAAATATTGAAATTTTGGACGTTTTTTGAAAAAATTTTTTTTTAACCTCCAATGTTTCTACCAAATGTTGTTTTTTAAAAATATTAAAATTTTGGTCGTTTTTTCAAAAAAGATTTTTTTTTTGAAAAAAATTATTATTTTTGTAAAATTAATAAAAAAAATAAAATGAATAAATTATTATTACTTGGAGACGAAGCTATTGCACAAGGAGCAATAGATGGCGGAATGTCGGGAATTTATGCTTATCCCGGAACTCCATCTACAGAAATTACCGAATATGTACAAAAAAATAAGATAGCAAAAGAGAAAAAAATTCATAATCAGTGGTCTGCAAATGAAAAAACTGCTATGGAAAGTGCTTTGGGAATGTCTTATGCAGGAAAACGTGCTATGGTTTGTATGAAACATGTTGGTTTAAATGTTGCTGCTGACCCATTTATGAACTCAGCCATTACCGGCTCAAATGGAGGTTTGATTATAGTTGTTGCTGACGACCCATCTATGCATTCTTCTCAAAACGAACAGGACTCACGTGTTTTTTCTAAATTTGCAATGATACCGGTTTTAGAGCCTATGGACCATAAAGAAGCTTACGAAATGGCTTATAATGGTTTTGAATTTTCTGAAAAACATGGTATTCCAGTGATGATAAGATTAACCACCAGACTTGCTCATTCCAGGTCTTCTGTGGAAACTATGCCTGCAAAAAAAGAAAATGAAATTTCTTTGCCAGAAGATAAAACACAATTTGTTTTATTGCCTTCCATTGCAAGACGCAACTATAAAGTTTTATTGAAAAATCAAATTAATTTAGAAAAAGAATCAGAAAAATCTCCTTACAATCAATATTTTGAAGGTAAAGGTTCGGATAAATCTTTTGGAATAATTGCATGTGGTATAACTTATAATTATTTGATGGAGAATTATCCTGATAATAGTTTTAAATATCCTCTTTTAAAGATCTCTCAATATCCTTTGCCTGTAAAAAAAATTCAAAAAATGGTAGATACTGTTGGTTTGCTATTAATTTTGGAAGATGGCTATCCTATGGTTGAGGAGGCAATAAAAGGCATAATAAAGTATAAAAATGCTAATTTAAAAGTCATTGGTCGTCTAAGTGGTCATATTCCAAGAGATGGAGAATTGGACCCAAACATTGTTCGTAAAGCAATTCCAATGACTGATTTAGTTCGTTATTCTGTTCCTGACATTGTAAAAAATCGTCCTCCTTCTATGTGTAAAGGTTGCGGTCATATTGATATGTATAATTCTTTGAATGAATCTATGCTTGAATATGGAAAAGGACGAGTTTTTTCTGATATAGGTTGTTATACTCTTGGTGCTTTGCCACCTTTTAATGCGATAAATTCTTGTGTTGATATGGGAGCATCCATAACTATGGCAAAAGGTGCTGCTGATGCAGGTTTAATTCCGTCTGTTGCTGTTATTGGAGATTCAACTTTTACTCATTCTGGAATGACTGGTTTATTAGATTGCATAGTTGAAAATACTCCCGTAGTTATTATAATTTCTGACAACTCAACAACAGCAATGACCGGAGGTCAAGAGTCTCATGCATTCGGAAGATTGGAAAATATTTGTAAAGGTTTAGGTGTTCCGGAAGAACACATTAGAGTATTTGTTCCTTTGAAAAAAAATCATAAAAAAATGATTGAAATTATGAAAGAGGAGCTTGCTTATAATGGTGTTTCAGTTCTTATTCCAAGAAGAGACTGTGTGCAAATTTTGGGCAAAAAAAAGAAAAAATAATTTTTTAAATTTAAAAAATATTATAATGAAAAATGATATTATTATAGCAGGAGTTGGTGGACAAGGAATTGTGTCCATAGCAACAGTTATTGGAATGGCAGCTTTAAAAGAAGGTTTATATGTGAAACAAGCAGAAGTTCATGGAATGAGCCAAAGAGGTGGAGCCGTGCAATCACATATGAGAATTTCTGATAAACCAGTTGTATCTGAGTTGATCACCAAAGGAGAAGGAGATTTGATAATCTCTGTAGAACCCATGGAATCATTACGATACATGCATTATTTGTCAGAAAAAGGGGTTATAATTACAAATATTAATCCTTATAAAAATATTAATGATTATCCATCAGAATATGATTTAACAAAAACAATGGAAGATTTAGGGATTTGTTATTATTTAGATGCTGATAAAATTGCAAAAGAAATAAAATCTCCCCGCTCGTCAAATATTGTTATTCTTGGTGCTGCAAGTTTATTCATTGATTTAGAATATGAAAGTCTGCAATATGCTATTAAAAAATTATTCGAAAGAAAAGGTAAAAAAGTTGTAGATGTAAATTTAAAAGCCTTAGATATAGGATATGATATTTCGCTTTTAGCGAAATATAAATTTAATAGACAAAAATAAGAATTATATAATTTTATTTTTTTAAAATTTTGATTTTTTTTAAAATCAAAATTTTAAATTTTATTTTTTTTATGTTAAAATTAAACTCTTTATTTGTCAAAGCAGGAAGTTTTTTTTTAAAAAATATTTCTTTGCATATAGAAAAAGAAAAAATAAATGTAATTATTGGAGAAACAGGAAGTGGTAAAACAATATTACTTGAAACAATAATTGGTTTAAGAAAAATCCAAAATGGAAGTATATTTTTTTTTGAAAAAAATTTAAAAAATATTCCCATAGAAAAACGTAAAATTTCTTATGTTCCGCAAGACTTATCGCTTTTTCCACATTTAAATGTAAGAGAAAATATTTTTTATTCAAAAAAAATAGATAAAAATAAAAAATTTAATAAAAAATTTGCTGATAAATTAATAAAAAAAACCGGAATAGAACATTTATTAAATCGTGAAATTAAAAATCTAAGTGGTGGAGAAAAACAAAGAGTTGCTTTATTAAGAGCTTTGGTTTCCGAAAATAAATTGTTAATTTTAGACGAGCCTTTTTCTGCAATCAATGAAACAACAAAAAATGAATTACGTTTTTTTTTAAAAGAAATTCAAAGGGAATTTAAATTAACAATTTTATTTGTTACTCACGATTTAGATGAAGCATTTTTTCTCGGAGATAAAATTACAATAATTTCAAATGGAAAAATATTAAGAAGCGATACAAAAAAAGAATTATATTATAATCCAATTTACATAGAAATTGCTAAATTTCTTGGTATTACAAATATTTTTAATGGAAAAATCACAGAAATAAATGATAAATTTATAAAAGTAAAATGTACAGAATTAAAATCTAAAGTTTTAATTTTAAATAAAAAAAATAATTTTATTTTAAAAATAAACGATAAAATAAAATTTGGCATTAGAAAAAGTGATATTATAATTCTAAGAGAAGATTTAATAAAAAATACAAAAAATATTTTTAAAGCTTTTGTTGATTTAATAATAGAAAAAGTTTCTTTTTGTGATATTCGTGTAAAAATGAAAAATTCTGATGCAAAAATATTAATAGAAACACCTATTTATGCTTTCAATAAATTAAATATTTTTCACAAAAAAGAAATAAAATTTACTTTAAAATCGGAAAATATTTTTTTCTTAAAAAAAATTTAATTATTGAAAAATAATTACAAGCTTGAAATTTTTTCAAAATCGTCCAAAATTTTAATGTTTTTTAATTTAAAAAAATTTTTTCAAATTCGTCCAAAATTTTAATATTTTTTAATTTAAAAAAATTTTTTCAAAATCGTCCAAAATTTTAATGTTTTTTATTTTCAAAATAAAAAAAAATTTTTTCAAATTCGTCCAAAATTTTAATGTTTTTTAATTTAAAAAAATTTTTTCAAAATCGTCCAAAATTTTAATGTTTTTTAT
>JAOZVH010000135.1:0-4030 GCA_029938235.1 Bacteroidales bacterium | reverse complement strand
TTTCAAAATAAAAAAAATTTTTTTCAAAATCGTCCAAAATTTTAATATTTTTTAATTGAAAATTAAAAAAAATTTTTTCAAAATCGTTCAAAATTTTAATGTTTTTTATTTTCAAAAAACTTTTTTTTTAAAACATTCAAAATTTTACGATTTTTTATAATTATATATATTTTTTAATGACCAAATTTTAATGATTTTTTATAATTAAAAAATGCCAATTTTTTAATGAATTTTTCATTAAAAAAAATTTTTTCATAAAATCGTATTTTTTTTTAATTTTGAATTAAATTTTATAAATTTTTATGAAAACTTATTATAACAATCATTTAAAAGAATTAGAATCTGAATCTATATTTGTTATTAGAGAAGTTGTTGCACAATTTGAAAATCCTGCAATGTTGTTTTCTGGCGGAAAAGATTCTATCGTTATGTTTCATTTAGCTGTAAAAGCATTTTATCCAGCGAAAGTACCTTTTCCATTACTTCATATAGATACAGGTCATAATTTCAAAAAAACCTTAGAATTTAGAGATAATTTAAGAAAAAAAACTGGTGCAAATATTTTAGTTGCTTACGTTCAAGAAAGTATAAATGAAGGAAAAGTCGCAGAAGAAAAAGGTTTCGAGGCAAGTCGGAATTTACTTCAAACGGTAACTTTACTTGACGCAATAGAAAAACATAAATTTGATGCCGCTATGGGTGGTGGAAGAAGAGACGAAGAAAAAGCAAGGGCAAAAGAAAGATTTTTCTCACATAGGGATGAATTCGGACAATGGGACCCAAAAAATCAACGTCCAGAGTTGTGGAATTTGTTTAACGGAAAAAAAAATATAGGAGAACATTTTAGAATTTTCCCCATAAGTAATTGGACAGAAATGGACATTTGGCAATATATTTTCGCTGAAAAAATAGAAATTCCAGACTTATATTTCACTCATAAAAGAGAAGTTTTTTGCAGAGATGGAGTTTGGCTTGCTAAGGCACCGTTTATGAAATTAAAACCAAATGAAAAATTAGAAACAAAAAATGTAAGATGTAGAACCATTGGAGATATTAGTTGTACAGGTTTGACGCTTTCTAAGGCAAATAATTTAGAAGATATTATTAAAGAAGTTGCTTCCACTCGCATCACCGAAAGAGGCGGAAGAGCAGATGATAAACGTTCGGAATCTGCTATGGAAGACAGAAAAAAAGAAGGTTATTTTTAAAAAAAAATTATGAAATCAAGATATAATTTAAGAGGAGTTTCTTCGTCAAAAAAAGATGTTCATCATTCGATAAAAAATTTGGATAAGGGTATTTTTCCTAATGCCTTTTGCAAAATTTTGCCAGATATTTTACAAGGCAATAAAAATTATTGCAATATTATGCACGCTGACGGTGCCGGAACAAAATCCTCGCTTGCTTATTTATATTGGAAAGAAACCGGAGATTTATCCGTTTGGAAAGGAATTGCACAAGATAGTATAGTAATGAATTTAGACGATTTACTTTGTGTCGGAGCAACAGATAATATTTTAATTTCATCTACAATTGGAAGAAATAAAAATTTAATTCCAAAAGAAGTTATCGCAGCAATTATTAATGGAACAGAAGAAGTTTTAAAAGAACTTAGAAATCTCGGAATAAATATTTTTTCTACCGGAGGCGAAACAGCGGATATTGGAGATTTGGTTAAAACGCTTGTAGTTGATTCTACTGTTGTTTCCAGAATGAAAAAAGATGACGTTATTGCTAATGATAAAATTCAAGATGGAGATGTAATTATTGCTTTATCCTCTTCTGGACAAGCATCTTACGAGAATGAATATAATAGTGGAATTGGTAGTAATGGTTTAACTTCTGCAAGACACGATGTTTTTGATAAATATTTATCAAAAAAATACCCTGAAAGTTTTGACGATAAAATTCCTAATGAATTGGTTTTTTCTGGAAATTATAAATTAACAGATAAAATAAAAAATTTAGATTTAGATATTGGCAAACTTGTTTTATCTCCCACAAGAACTTATGCTCCGGTGATAAAAAAAATCCTTGAAAAATTTAGGAAAAATATTCATGGAATGATTCACTGCTCTGGAGGTGCCCAAACAAAAGTTATGAATTTTGTAAATGATTTACATATTATTAAGGATAATTTTATGAGAGTTCCGGAAATTTTCAAAATTATACAAGAACAATCTAAAACCGATTGGAAAGAAATGTATCAAGTTTTTAATATGGGACATCGTTTTGAAATTTATGTTCCTCCAAAGTATGCTCAGGGAATTATTAAAATTATTAGGAGTTTCGATATAAATGCTCAAATTATTGGTAGATGTGAAAAACATAATGGAAAAAAATTAAGCATAATTAGTAAATTTGGTAAATTTATTTTTTAAAAATTTTTATTATGAATAAAAAGGTAATTTTTCATATAATGGGAATTCTTTTGATGATAGAAAGTTTTTTCCTATTAATTTCACTGTTAATTTCATTAGTTTACGGTGGAAGCGATTTATTTTCATTTTTCATCTCTATGTTAATAAGTGCTTCTGTCGGTTTTTTCAGTTACATATTAACATTAAAAAGTAAGAAAAAATTGGCAAGAAGAGAGGCATATATTATTTGCTTTTTAGTTTGGGTAATATTCTCTTTATTTGGTGCTTTACCTTTTTATTTTAGTGGTCATATTCCATTTTATACAGATGCTTTTTTTGAAACTATGTCCGGTTTTACAACCACCGGAGCATCCATTTTAAATGACATAGAAAGTTTGCCAAAAGGATTATTATTTTGGAGAAGTTTAACTCAATGGATGGGTGGAATGGGAATAATTTTAATGTCCTTAGCAATTTTGCCAATACTTGGAATCGGTGGTATGCAATTATTTATTGCCGAAGTTCCGGGACCAACTTTAGATAAATTACATCCAAGAATAAAAGAAACCGCAAAAAGACTTTGGGGAATTTATATTTTATTTACTTTATTAGAAGTAATTTTTTTAATGTTTGGCGGTATGAATTTATTTGATTCTGTTTGTCATTCTTTTACCACTATGGCAACAGGTGGTTATTCTAATTATAATACAAGTTTGATTAATGTTTCGCCTTATATTCAATCTGTTGTAATAATTTTTATGTTTATTGCGGGAACAAATTTTTCTTTGTCTTTTTTTGCTTTAAATGGGAAATTTAATAAAATTTGGAAAAATGAAGAATTTCGTTATTATTTTGCTTTTACTTTGTTATTTACTTTTGTAATTTCTGCTGTTTTAATGCAGAATGGAAAACAATCCTTAGAAAAATCTTTTTTAGATTCTCTTTTTCAAGTTGTTTCTTTGATGACTACAACTGGTTATGCAACAGCAGATTATTTAAGTTGGGGACATTTTCCCATTGTTGTTTGTTTTATTGTGATGTTTTTCGGTGGTTCTGCTGGCTCAACTGGTGGAGGAATAAAAATTGTCAGAATTTTATTAATTTTAAAAAATTCTGCTTTGGAATTAAAAAGATTAATTCATCCGTCTGCAATTATTCCACTTCGTTTAAATAAAAAAGTCGTACGTCCAGAAATATTTACGAATATACTTGCTTTTCTTGTTCTTTATATTTTAATTTTTGTTATGGGTACTCTTGCAATGTCCATATTAGGTTCTGATTTAGACACTGCGATGGGAGCAACTATAGCATCTCTTGGAAATATAGGACCAGGAATAGGTGATGTTGGACCGATGAATAATTTCTCGGAAATTTCTTTTGTAGGAAAATGGATATTATCATTATTAATGTTAATGGGACGTTTAGAATTATTTACTGTTTTAGTTATATTTTCACCTTATTTTTGGAAAAAATAATTTATAAATGGAAATTAAAAAAAAATAGACATTTTTTGATTTTTTTTAATTATAAAAAATATTGAAATTTTGGTCGTTTTTTGAAAAAAAATTTTTTTAATTTCGAAATTTAAAAATATTGAAATTTTGGTCGAATTATGAAAAAATTTTTTAATTTCAAAATAAAAAATATTAAAATTTTGGTCGTTTTTTGAA
>JAOZVH010000320.1 GCA_029938235.1 Bacteroidales bacterium | reverse complement strand
TAAAATTTTAAGGAATTTTATCGAAAAATAAAGGTAAAAGTCCTTTTACATTTTTGAAAAAAACAATTTCTTCTTCGGCAAATAAAATAACTTTTATATCTTTTTTAAAACGTATTTCACTTTCCAGAAGAACTTGTCTGCAAGAGCCGCATGGAGAAATTGGATATTTTACAAATTTGTCATTTGAAAAAGCAGTTATTAAAATTGTTTTTATTGGTATTTTTGGGAATTTTGCATTTGCATAAAAAACAGCAACTCTTTCTGCACATAAACCTGATGGATAAGAAGCATTTTCCTGATTAGTTCCGCTGATAATTTCACCATTTTCTAATAAAACAGAAGCACCAACGTAAAAAGACGAATAAGGAGCATAAGCTGATTTTATAATTTTTTTACATTCCTTAATTAATAATTTTTCTGATTTACTTAGCTCAGAAAATTTACATTTATAAATAGAAGTTTTTAAAATTATTTCTTTCATTAAAAAAAAAATTAATATTTAAATTCAAAATTAATAAAAAATATTATTTTTCATTTTTAAATATTAAAAAATGAGAAGACTTTTGATTATTTTATTTTTAATTTTTTTTATTAAAAATAATTACGCGCAAAACAATATTGATTCTTTGAAAAATCTTTTACAAACTTGTAAAAACGAAAATCAAAAAATAGAAACTTTAAACGACATTAGTTGGGCTTATAGAAAAAAAAATATAGATAGCTCTTTAAAATATGGGAATTTAGCATTAGAAATGGCGAAAAAAAGTAATAATAAAAAGCAAATATCTAATTCTTTAAATAAGATTTCTGTAGCTTATTTGTTGGCTGGAATATTAGATAAAAGTATTGAGATTCAGTTGCAAGCTTTAAAAATAAGAGAAGAAATAAAAGATTCTGTTGGAATTGCTCAGAGTTATGATAACTTAGTTATTTCGCATCAATACAGAAAAGAATATGAAAAGGCGATATTTTATATTTTAAAATCTGAAAAAATTTATTTGAAATTCAAAGATACAGCTGGACTAAGACGATGTTACTCTAACACAGCAGCAATGAACAGTAAAATAAAAAAATACAGAGAAGCAAAATACTATCAAAAAAAATCATTCGAATTTATACCAAAAGATAATTTACGAAATTTATTAAGGTATTATATTAATTTTGGAAATATTTATATAGGTCAGTTTCAAATGGATAAATTAAATTTTTCTCTTTTAGATACAGCATTATATTATTATAGTAATGGAATAAAAATAGCAAAAAAATTAAAAGACGACCGTTCTTTAGGAAATTTTTATAACAGTATGGGGGCAGTTGCCGGATTAAAAAAAGATTATAAAAAATCATTAGAATATTTCAAACTTAGCTATTTGTATGTTAAAAAAATGAAAAATATTTACTTAGAAAAAAATATTTTAAATAATTTATCTCAAAATTTTGCAAAAAGAAAACAATTTGATAGTGCATATTATTATGCAAATAGTTTCAAAGAAATATCAGATAGCATAATATCAATAGAGAAAAATAAACAGCTAATAGAAATGGAAACAAAATATGAAACGGAAAAAAAAGAAAAAGAAAATATTATTTTGAAGAAAAATAAAGAAAAACAAGAAGAGACTATACAAAAACAAAAAATAGCTGGATTTTCAATTTTAATTTTTTTGATATTGGCAATAATTATTGCAATATGGTTTTTTAAGTTAAAAAGAAAACAAGAAAAAGCAAATAAATCATTGCAAGAAAAAAATATTAAAATAAAAAAACAAAGAAATGAAATACAAAAAAATCACCGTAGAATAACTGATAGTATTAATTATGCAAGTAGAATACAAAACGCATTATTACCGAATGAGGAAGATTTTAAAGAAAATTTAAAAAAACATTTTATATTTTATAAACCAAAAAATATTGTAAGTGGAGATTTTTATTATTTTAAAAAAATAAATGAATATATTATTATTGCTGCGGCAGATTGCACTGGACATGGAGTTCCCGGAGCTTTTGTTAGTATGCTTGGAATTGCATTTTTAAATGAAATAATCAGAAAAAAAGAAATAAAAACTGCTGCACAAGTTCTGGAAGAATTAAGAATTTATGTAAAAACCTCTCTAAAACAAAAGGGCGAAAATTACGATGAAACAAAGGATGGTATGGACATTGCGATGTGTGTAATTAATGAAAAAACAAATGTTTTGCAATTTGCAGGTGCATATAATTCACTTTATTTGGTACGAGATGATGAACTAAAAATAATAAAAGCAACACGAAATCCAATAGGAATTTTTTTGAAAGAAAAACCATTTGTAAATAATATCATACAATTAAATAAAAATGATAAATTATATATGTTCTCTGATGGTTATATTGACCAATTTGGTGGGAAAAAAGGCAGAAAATTTCAAACAAGAAATTTTAATAAATTAATCTTAAAAATATCTAATGAGAATTTTTCAGAACAAAAACAAATTCTTGACAAAACAATTGAAAAGTGGAAAAACGGAATTGAACAAAATGATGATATTTTAATTATAGGAATAGAAATATAAATTTTTGCCGATTTTTTGAAAAAAAAATTTTTTTTAAATTTTGAAAATCATTAAAAAATTGCCGATTTTTTGAAAAAAAAATTTTTTTTAATTTTGAAAATCATTAAAAA
>JAOZVH010000134.1 GCA_029938235.1 Bacteroidales bacterium | reverse complement strand
GATTTTATTAAAATTATTAATCTGATGAAATATCTATTAATAATTTTCTATAAACAGAGAACATTTTTGATTTAGAAATAAAACCAATATATTTTCCTTCATTGTCTATTACAGGCAAATTCCAAGCATTTGTATTTTTAAATTTTTTCATAACTTCTTCCATATTATCATCAATTTTAATTTGTATTTTTGGATAAATTAATAAATTTTTTACGAGAATTTTTTCATACATTTTTGTATTAAACATTAATTCTCTAAGACTATCTAATGAAACCATCCCAAGAAAAATATTTTTTTCATTGATAACAGGAAAAATGTTTCTTTTAGATTTAGCAATAACTTTTACAAGATCTCCGAGTTTATCATTTATATTTACAGATTTCAAATCTTTTTCTATTAGGTTTTTTAATCTCATAAAATTTAAAACTGCTTTATCTTTATGATGAGTTATTAATTCTCCTTTTTTTGCAAGTTGCATAGTAAAAATAGAATTTTCTGTAAAATATTTTGTCGTTAAAAAAGCTAGAGTTGTAGTGAGCATCAAAGGTAACATTAACTCATATCCTCCGGTAATTTCTACAATTAAAAATACACCAGTCAAAGGTGCATGTAAAACTCCTCCAAGCATACTTGCCATTCCAACCATTGCAAAATTCATTTCAGATAAATGAATATTAATTCCTAAAAATTCAAAAATATTGTTTATTGTAAATGCAAATAAAAATCCAGAAATTGCTCCGGAAAATAATGACGGAGCAAAAATTCCACCTATTCCACCTGATGCTACAGTAATTATTGTTGCAACAACTTTTAGGAAAACAAGCAAAGAAAAAAATATTATCACCACGAAAAAATTATCTTTGAATAAAAAATAAGGTGTTCCATTAATAATATCTTCATAATTTCCTGATAAAATATATTTTATAGTTCTAAAACCTTCACCATAAAAAGGTGGAAATAAAAAAATCATTAGTCCGATTATTAAAGCTCCTATGAAAATATGCTTATGAGTTCCTTTAATTTTTAAAAATTTTTTTTCTATAAAAAGATACGTAAATGTAAAATACGAAGCAATTAAACCAGAAATAATTGCAAATAAAATAAAAAATGGTATTTCTTCCGAAACAAATTTGTCTATTATTTTAAAATCGAATAAAATTTCTTCTATGTAAAATGTTTTTGTTACCATTGCACCGCTAATGGATGCCATTAATAATGGAATTAATGAAAATTGTGATAAATCAATTAATAAAACTTCAAAAGCAAAAATTACTGCTGTTACTGGAGTGTTAAAAATTGCTGCCATAGCTCCGGAAGCACCACAAGCAAGTAATAAAGTAACTGTTTTATAATTCAAATGTAAGATTTTTGCTATTCTGGAACCTATTGCACTTCCGGAAGAAATTATAGGAGACTCCAAACCTATGGAACCACCAAAACCAGCTGTTAATATTCCGCCAAGAGCAGAGGAAAAAATTTTATGTCCTTCTATGAAACTATTACGTCTTGAAATTGCATGTAAAATTGAACCAATATTGTGCTTAACTTTTGATTTTATGACAAATTTTTTCATTAAAACTGTCAATAAAATTCCTATACTTGGATAAATTAAAAGAAAATAGTTAGAAAAAGTAAATTCAAAATTATTCTCATTCAAAAATTTATGAATATAAAAAACAGAAGTTTTTAGAAATAAAGCAATTAAACCAGAAAGAAAACCAATTATTACACTCAGAATTAAAGTTAAATTTCTACTGCTAATATTTTTTAATCGCCATATTAAAATTTTTCTTAATGTAGAATATTGCATTTTATAAAAATTAAAAAAAAAACGTTTTATTAAAAAACTTTTTTTTAATAAAACGTTTTTTTTTGATTTGCATTTTTTTATAATCTTAAATGGTCTGTTCCCTTTAAATATTCAAGGATGTGATTTATTATGTCATTGTGATAAAGAGTTTTACTGTTCTCTATTTTCAATAGACGCTCTATTTCATCTAAAACAACTTTTCTTTTTATCCAATCTCCACTCATTACTTTTGTGTCTGATTTTCTTTTGTAACAAAAAGCATAACTTTGTGTATCTTTACTAAAAGTAAATTTACCATCTTCTGGATAATTCCAAATTGGTACAAGTGTAATTTCATAACTTTTTGGAAATTCACCTGAGGCATTTTCCAGATGATGAATACGTCTAAGAAAATAATAATTTATATGATGAAGTTCACCAATGGTTGCTGTATCTTTTATAGAATTATCTATATATGCACTTCCTTTTGCTGATTCCATCAATTGACCACGTGTATAATAAATTCCATGCGGACTACTTCCTTGCATATAATAATCGAGTCTGCTTCCTTCTCTTAATGTTCCAAATATAAATAATCTTATATTAGGAATAACTAAATTATTTGAACTCATAAAAATATTTTGTTTTAATTAATTTTATTTTTGATTTTGTAATTCGTCTCCAATTTTTTTCTTGTAATTACTGTATTCTGTTATCCAGTTAATAAAATCCCATAATTTTATGGTTTTGTCGTTGCTTCCGGTAGCTATATATCTACTGTTTACACCAAAATCAACAGTATTTACACTTGCATTATGATCTTCCATACTAAGAATTTCTTTTCCAGATTTTAATCTCCATATTTTTAAAAGTTTATCAGAGCTAGCACTTGCTAAATAATTTCCATCTTTACTAAAAGATAAAGCATTAACTTTTCCTCTATGGCCTTTTAAAATGTAGCGAATTCCTACTGTTTCAACTTCCCAAACAATTATTAAATTATCTGCTCCTCCACTTGCAATATATCTTCCGTCTGGACTCATAGCCACAGAAATAACATTTTTTTTATGCCCATAAAAAGTATTTAAAGATTTTTTCTTATCTGTTCTCCATAGTTTTACTGTCTCATCATCACTAACACTTACAAAGTATTTGCCATCTTTACTAAAATCTAAAGAATTTACAAAATCACTATGCTCTTTTAATGTTTTCAATCTTTTTCCAGTTTCTACATCCCAGAACTTTATTTTGTTATCTTTACTTGAAGATATGAAGTATGTACCATCAGGAGAATACTTTACACAAGTAACTTCGTCTCTGTGTGCTTTTATACTTCTTATGATTTCTCCCCTATTAATATTCCAAATTTTTATATATTTATCTACATAAGATGCAACAATATGTTTGCCATAAGGGTCAAAATCTATGCAAGTAATTTCCTGAGAATATCCTCTCAATGTACGAATTAATTCTCCTGTTTTACTTTCCCAAATTTTGATGGTTCCGTCAAGACTACTACTGGCTACAAAACGACCATCTTCACTAAAAATAGAAGAACTAATATTATATTTATGACTTTTCAAAGTTTTTATATACTGTGGATAAATTTGTGATTTAACTTCAAAAAAATTAAAACAAAGAACAAAAATTATTAATAATGTATTTTTTTGCATATTTTATAATTAAAATTTTTACAATATTAAATAAAAAAAATTTTTTTTATTTAAAAACATTTTTTTTTTAAATTTATTTTTTAATTATAGAAAATATTTTTATGTATAGAACAAATAATTGCGGAGAATTAAATATTAATTTTGTAAATAAAGAAGTAAAATTAAGCGGTTGGGTACAAAAAATCCGCAACCTTGGAGGTATGACTTTCATCGATTTGAGAGATAAGTATGGTATTACACAATTGGTTTTTGACATAGAAACTAATGAAAATCTTTGTGAAAAAGCTAGAAAATTAGGACGAGAATATGTTATTTCTGTCGAGGGAAAAGTTGCTGAAAGAAGTAATAAAAATAAAAAAATCTTTACCGGAGAAATTGAAATTATTGTAAGTAAATTAATAATTTTGAACGCCTCAGAAACTCCTCCTTTTACAATAGAAGACAAAACTGACGGCGGCGATGAGTTGAGAATGAAATATCGTTATTTGGATTTACGCAGAAATGTTAATCAAAAAAACTTAATTTTGCGTCATAAAATGGCTTTTGAAGTGAGAAAATATTTAGATAATTTGAACTTTGTAGATATTGAAACTCCGGTTTTAATAAAATCCACTCCGGAAGGAGCCAGAGATTTTGTTGTTCCTTCTCGTATGAATAAGGGTGAATTTTATGCTCTTCCACAATCTCCTCAAATTTTCAAACAATTATTAATGATAGCTGGTTATGACCGTTATTATCAAATAGTTAAATGTTTTAGAGATGAAGATTTAAGAGCAGATAGACAGCCAGAATTTACACAAATTGATTGTGAAATGTCTTTTGTTGAACAGGAAGATGTTTTGGAAGCTTTCGAAGGTATGGCAAAACATTTATTTAAAAAAATCAAAAATTTTGATTATAAGAAAAAATTTTTGCAATTGAGTTATGAAGATGCAATTAATTTTTATGGAACAGATAAACCAGATTTGAGATTTGGAATGAAAATTAAAAATTTAACGGAAATTGCGAAAAATAAAAATTTCGAAGTTTTTAATAATTCTGAATTTATTGGTGGAATTTCTGTTGAAAAATCTGCAAATTACAGTCGAAAAAAATTAGATAAATTAACAAAGTTTGTCAGAAAGCCACAAATTGGAGCTAAGGGTTTAGTTTATGTAAAATATAATGAAGACGGAAGTTTTAAATCTTCTGTTGATAAATTTTACGATAAAAAAGATCTTAGCAATTGGGCAGAAAATATGAATGCAAAAAAAGGAGATTTATTATTAATTCTTTTCGGAGAGAAAAATCATACTTTGAATGCTTTATCAGAGTTGCGTTTGGAAATGGGCGAACGTATGGGTTTACGAGATAATAATAAATTTGAACCGCTTTGGGTTGTAGATTTTCCATTGCTTGAATGGAAAGAAGAAGACAAACGTTATAATGCAATGCATCATCCTTTTACTTCTCCAAGAAATGAGGATATTCATCTTTTGGATACAGATGCGTCAAAAGTCAGAGCAAATGCTTACGATTTAGTTATTAACGGTGTTGAAATTGGCGGAGGTTCAATAAGAATTTTTGATAAAAATTTGCAGGCAAAAATGTTTAAATTGCTTGGTTTTTCAAAAAAAGAAGCAGAAGATCAATTTGGTTTTTTGATGAATGCTTTTAAATATGGTGCTCCTCCACACGGTGGTTGTGCTTTTGGTTTTGACAGATGGGTTGCTTTATTTGCAGATGTAAAATCTATAAAAGATGTCATTGCATTTCCTAAAAATAATTCTGGTAAAGATATAATGATAAATACTCCTTCTGGAATAGAAGACGAACAATTGAAAGAACTTTTTTTAAAGAAAATTTAAAATTATGTATTGGTTTTTAAAAGTTTTTAAAAAATCTTTAGATTTTAATGGACGAGCAAGGAGAAAAGAATTTTGGATCTTTGTTTTATTTAATTTTATTTTTACAACTATTCTTGGGGAAATTGAAAAATCTATTGGTTCTGGTGCAATATTAGGAACTTTATATTATGTTATTATTTTTATTCCAGCATTAACTCTTAATATTAGAAGATTACATGATACTGCTAGAAGTGGAAAAAATTTATTTACTCCTTATATTCTGTTTATAATATTAATAATCTTTTTTAATTTAAAGAAGATTGATGCAGAAAATATTTCTTCTAATATAGAAATTTTAGTTATTTTTTTACTTATAGGTTTTGTATTATTTATTTCATCTATATGGACACTTATTCTTTTTGCAAAGAAAGGAAATATTGGAGAAAATAAATATGGCGAGGATCCTAAAAAAATGGAATATAAATAATAAGATTTTTTATTTTTAATAAAAAAAACATAAAATAATTGGTCTTTTTGAAAAAATTTTTTTTATTTTAAATTAAAAAATGTTAAAATTTTGTGCGTTTTTTTGAAAAAAATTTTTTCTTTAATTTAAGAAATTCATTAAATTTTCGTCGTTTTTTTGAAAAAAAATTTTTTTTTAATTATAAAATTCATTAAAATTTTGGTTGTTTTTGAAAAAATTTTTTAATTTAAAATTATAAAAAACATTAAAATTTCGTCGTTTTTTTGAAAAAATAATTTTTTCTTTTAAAATTATAAAAAACATTAAAATTTTGCCAATTTTTTTGAAAAAAATTTTTTTTAAAAATAATTTTTTTATTTTTGTTAAAAAAATTATTATGAAGTTCATATTTAAAACAACAATTATTTGTTTATTTCTTTTTTTATTTTGTTATTCTTGTGGAGACGATGAAGAAGAAAATACTCCATCAGGACCTTATTATTCTTTATCTGAATTATTAATAGAGGAAAAAACTCCAAATCAAGTGAATATTTTATTTCAAGTTTTTGATAAAAAAGGCAAAGGTGTAGACGATCTTTTAACTCAGGATTTTAAAGTTCTCGAAGATGAAAAAACTATTTCGCAGAGTGAATCTCAAATGACAATTCAAAAAAACGGTGAAATAGAATATAAAATTTACACAGTTTTATTGATAGATAATAGTATGAGTATAGGCGATAATTTAGAAATAATTAAAAGTTCTTCCAAAAGTATGATTGATAAAATTACTAATAATCAATATATTGCAATATATACTTTTTCTGAAAACGCTGTCTTAATTCAAGATTTTACAAATGATATATCAACTCTTAGGAGTTCAGTTGATAAAATTGAACTTGGTGCTGCTTCAACAAATCTACACGGAGCTTTAGTTGATGGATTGAATAGAATTGAAAATATTTATTCTCTTGAAATAGTACAAGAAGGTGCTGTAATTGTTTTTACTGACGGCGAAGATACACAAGGTTCTGTAAGTTTTGAGCAAGTTATTGAAGCAAGAGAAAATAAAAAAATTTACGCACTTGGACTTGGTGAAGAGATAAATGAAAATATATTAGAAGACATTGCAAATTCTGGATATTATCACGCATCGGAAGTAAATCAACTTGTGGACTTATTTCAAGAAATTCAAGATGAAATATTAACTTATATAAATAGTTTTTATTGGCTTTACTATAAATCTCCAAAAAGAGGAGAAAAAGAACATACTTTAGAATTAAAAATTAACAGTAATTCTAACACCAGTAAAACAAAAAGAATAATGGGAGAATTTAATAGCAAATTTTTTTTCTCTTCCACAATTTACGATTATAAATTTTCTTATTTGAGAAATGATTTGAATCTCACTTCAAAACGAAAAGGAATGGTTATTTTAAAAGCAGATCATGCTATTTTTAGTGATCAATGCGATTTTATTCACATTGGAGAATTGAATAATTCTTTTGAATATGACCTCATTTTTGCAGATGAATTACCAAATTCTAACAATCCTCCATTTAGTGATTATTATGAAAATGGAAATTTTAAAGATGGTATAATTGCTTATAAATCTATTTTGCAAAATAATTATAATGCATCAGATACTTTATTAGAAATGACAGTCAGCATAGAAGCCTTGAATAAAAATGCAGTAATTTTATTTAGAGATATTGGTGGTAATAATAGGATTTTTTATTCGTCAGGTTTATTAGAAGAATAGCTTAAAATAAAAAATGAAATAAAAAAACAAATTAAAATTTTTTTAATTTGTTTTTTTTATTATTCATTTTTTTAAAATTTTTCGAAAAACGTTTTTTTTAATTTTTATTTTATGAATTTTTCTTATGAAAAATTACCGTCCAAAATTTTAATGTTTTTTATTTTGAAATTAAAAAAAAAATCAAAATTCGTCCAAAGTTTTAACATTTTAAAAAACAACATTGGAGGTTTTAAAAAAAAACTCCAATGTTTAAAATCAAATGTTAAAAAAAAATTTTTTTTCAAAAATCGCCCAAAATTTTAACATTTTAAAAAATACAACATTGGTATTCTTTTTTAACACCAATGTTTCGACATCAAACATCGGTGTTAAAAAAGAAACCTCCAATGTTAAAAAAATTTTTTTCAAAAAACGCCCAAAATTTTAACATTTTTATAATTTCAAAATAAAAAAAAATTTTTTTCAAAAATCACCCAAAATTTAAATATTTTAAAAAATACAACATTGGAGGTTTTTTTTAACACCAATGTTTCGACATCAAACAATGTTAAAAAAAATTTTTTCAAAAAATCGCCCAAAATTTTAATATTTAATAATGTGCGGTGGAAAACACCGCAAAGCGCAGAATTAACTCGAAACTTTTGCTAAAAAAATTAGAAGTAATGAAACTGTTACTAAATTTTTTTAGTTATTTTTATGTTTTTTTAAACATTATAAAATTTTAATTTATAAATATATGAGAGGAAATATAAATACAGGTTGGTTAAAAGAGATTGTTGCTATAATACACAAAAATGGTCAAACAAAAAACTATCATTATAGCTGGATGACTGAGGAAGTATTAAAGACTGATTTTGGTAAGCGAATAAGTGGACATACAAAAAAAGCTTCTTGTAATGCGTATTTAAGCCAACATAATGAAATTTTTAAACGACTTGGAGGTGGTTACTATACATTACGATCCCAATATTTCAAAGAAGATTTAATTCCTAATAATGAAGAAAAATTTAAGGAAAGCGAGGGAAAAAACCAAGACTCAACAAAAGAAGATACATCTAAAGAGCAATCGGAAAATTTAAAAATAAATAGTACACCTGTAATTAAAAATGAAGATGATGAAGAAAAATTTCCTGAAGGAAAGGAAAAATACAAGTTTCACATACAAAGAGAAAGAAGTCAAACACTGATAAGAGTAGTTAAAGAAAAAAGACTTCAAAAAGATCCAAAATTAAAATGTGAAATTTGTGGTTTTTCATTTGTAGAAACATACGGAGATCTTGGAAAAGGTTTCATTGAAGCACATCATATTTTTCCAATTTCAGAATTAAAAGTGGAAAGTAAAACTAAGCCAGAAGACATTGTTTTAATTTGTTCAAATTGTCATAGAATGATCCACAGAAAAAGACCTCTATGCCTAACAATAAAAGAAGCAAAGAAACTTCTTATAAGAAAATAGGAATAAGTCTCAAGTGTGGACACTTGAGACTTATTTTGTTTTTTTCAAAAAATTATAAAACAACATTGGTTTTTATTTTTAACACAAATGTTAAAAAAATTTTTTTTCAAAAATCGCCCAAAATTTTAATATTTTTATAATTTCAAAATAAAAAATTTTTTTTCAAAAA
>JAOZVH010000133.1 GCA_029938235.1 Bacteroidales bacterium | reverse complement strand
CTTGCTTTTCTTTTGATCACTTTATAATAACTGTCTATTCTTGAAAGTGTATTTCGTCGAATTTCTTTAATGAAAAATGTATCAACAACTTTTTGTAACTCTTTTGCGATATTATTTTCTCTATGAAAATCAGCATCATTAAAAATTGTGGTAAAAATCTCATGTGTAAGAATATGTTGGATCAACATTTCTCTAATTTCTATAATTGAAATTTCTGGATTTATATTTTCTTTACAAATTTTCAAAAAATTATTTCTGGCAACTTGAAATTCCACATTTTTTTTCGATTGAAGCGAGATCATATCTCGCAAAATCAAAACAATTTCCGGAATGTAATTTTTAAAATTTTCTATGGCATTTTGAAATTCATGCACTTCTGGAATTACAAAATTCACAAATTGTGTAAGAATTTCATCAAGAAAATTAGCATCTTTCATTTTTCCAAACAGAACCTTTTTTCCATTTTGATATAAAATAATGTCGATGGTATTTTCAAAAATTATATTAAATTGCGGATAACCAATTTTAAATTTTTTTTCGATTTCTTTTTCTAAATGATCATTTTCGTCCTTATTTTCCCAGTGTCCCCAGTCAATTTGGTTTACGTCTCGTATAGTTCCGTCGGGTCTTTTGTTGGAATTTTTCAAAGATAATTCGTCCACCGGATAAAGATTTTTTGTATTAAAATAATTTTCCAATAAATTAATAAATGGTCGTTTTATTGAAATTTCATTTTTCGTTCCACCGAAACGTTTAGCTTTTTCAAGATTTCTGTAGTATTCGTTGATTTGTTTTTTTGACATAATTTTTAATTTTTTGTAATTAAAAATTTTTTTTTCAAAAAAACGACAAAATTTTAATAAAATTTATTAAAAAAAAATTTTTCAAAAAACGCCAAAATTTTAATATTTTTTAATTTCAATTAAAAAAAATTTTTTCAAATTCGTGAAAATTTTAACATTTTTTTAATTTCAAAATAAAAAAATTTTTTTCAAAAAAACGTCCAAAATTTTAAATATTTTAATTTCAAAATTAAAAAAAACTTTTTTCAAAAATCGTCCAAAATTTTAATATTTTTTAATTTTTAAATAAAAAAATTTTTTCAAAAATCGTCCAAAATTTCAAGATTTTTTAATTTTTAATTTATAAAAAAATTTTCAAAAAAAAAACCAAAAATTTAATTTTAAATTCAAAAAAAAATTTATATTTGTATTTTATATAAAATAAATTTAAAAATGTCTAAGAAAAAAGAAGTTAGTTCTAGTAGTAAAAAAATTCAAGAATTAAGATCTAAGAAATTAGAGTCCTTGAAAACTACTTTAAATAAAATAGAAAAAGACTTTGGCAAAGGTGCTATCATCAAAATGAGCGACAAATTTAAGGAAGATATTGCAAGTATTCCTTCTGGTTCTTTAGGTTTGGATATTGCTCTGGGAATTGGTGGTTATTCCAGAGGTAGAGTGGTTGAAATATATGGACCTGAATCATCAGGAAAAACAACTCTTGCCATTCACGCCATAGCGGAATCTCAAAAACAAGGTGGAATAGCAGCTTTTATAGATGCAGAACACGCTTTTGATAGAACTTATGCTGAAAATCTTGGTGTTGATATGGAAAATCTTTTTGTTTCTCAGCCAGATAATGGTGAAGAAGCTTTAGAAATTGCTGATAGTTTAATTCGTTCTGCTGCAATAGATATTATCGTTATTGATTCTGTTGCTGCATTAACTCCAAAAGCAGAAATAGAAGGAGATATGGGAGATTCTCGTATGGGTTTACAAGCTCGTTTAATGTCTCAGGCTCTGAGAAAAATGACAGCGAATATTAGTAAAACTAAGACTGTTATGGTTTTCATAAATCAATTAAGAGAAAAAATTGGTATAATATTTGGAAATCCAGAAACAACAACCGGAGGAAATGCTTTAAAATTTTATTCTTCAATTCGTATAGATATTAGAAGATCAACTCAAATAAAAGACGGAGATAAAATTTTAGGAAATAGAACCAGAGTAAAAGTTGTTAAGAATAAAGTCGCACCACCTTTTAAAAAAGCGGAATTTGACATTATGTATGGAAAAGGAATTTCCAAAATAGGAGAGATAGTGGATTTAGGAGTTGATACAAACATAATGAAAAAAAGCGGCTCATGGTACAGCTACGGCGACACAAGACTGGGACAAGGTAGAGAAGGAGCAAAACGATTTTTATTAGAAAATCCAAAATTATGCAAAGAAGTAGAAGATAAAATCATTATAGAAATTAATAAATATTAATTATTTGCAGCTATAAAATTTAATTTATAGCTGCATAAAATCAATTAATACAATACAAAATCTATGAATTAAAAATTCTACAATTTATAAAGGTTTTTATGATAATTTTGAAAATAGATTGTTTGAAAATTTTAAATTCCGAATGTCCTATAATGAACAAATAATACATTTTAATAATGAATATGAATTTACTAAGGATTTGGAAGTTTCTGGAATGAGGAAACTTAAAAATTAATATAAAAATACGAAAAAAAATATTATTATATTTCAAAATTATAATTAATTTTTTTTATCATTTTTTCAAAAAATTTTTTCAAAAAAAAATATTATAAAATAATATTTATTAATTTTGAAAAAATAAAAAACAAAAATGTTTGAATTAAAAAGATTTAATAGTATATTTTTTGTAGGAATAGGTGGAATTGGAATGAGTGCAATTGCACGTTATTTTTTTTCTATGAAAAAAAATGTTGCTGGTTATGATAAAACAGAAACAGCTTTAACAAAAGATTTGCAAAAAGAAGGTATTAAAATACATTTTAAAGATGAAGTAAATTTAATTCCTGAAATTTTCAAAAATAAAAAAGAATGTTTAATTGTTTTCACGCCTGCAATTCCAAAAGAAAATAAAGAATTAAATTTTTTTATAAAGAATAATTTTATCGTGAAAAAAAGAGCTGAGGTATTAGGAATGATTAGTGAAAATTTTAGAACCATTGCTGTATCCGGAACTCACGGAAAAACTACCATTTCAACTATGATAGCATATATTTTAAAAAATTCTGAAATAGATTGTGATGCTTTTCTTGGTGGAATTTCAAAAAATTATAATAGTAACTTTTTTTTAAGAAATAATCAAAAAAATAAAAATACTTATGAAAATTATGTTGTGATAGAAGCAGATGAATATGATAAATCATTTCATAATTTATCTCCGGAAATAGCAGTTTTGACTTCTATAGATAAAGACCATTTGGACATTTATCTAAATAAAACTCATTTAATCAAAAGTTATATTGTATTTGTCAAAAAAATTAAACGAAAAGGTTTCTTAATAAAGAAAAATTCTGTCAATTTGAAAATTGAAAATTTAAAAAATTTAAATGTTTTGAATTATAGTTTACGATGCTCAGAAAATTCTGATTTTTATTCTGAAAATATAGTTTTAAAAGATTCTTATTATTATTTTGATTTTGTTACACCAAAAAATAAAATTTATAATTTGTGTGTTAAATCTCAGGGTTTTGTAAATCTTGAAAATACCATTGCTTCTCTTTCTGTAGCTTATATTTTGGGCGTGAAAGCAAATGAAATGAAAAAAGCATTAAAAAATTTTTTAGGAATAAAAAGACGTTTTGAATATAAAATAAAAAATAAAAATTTAATTTTTATAGACGATTATGCACATCATCCAGAAGAATTAAAAAGAACCATTTCTTCTATAAAAAAAATTTACCCAAATAAAAAAATAACAGGAATTTTCCAGCCACATTTATATTCAAGAACTAAGGATTTTGCAAAAGAATTTGCTGAAAGTTTAGATTTTTTGGATAAAACAATTTTGACAGAAATTTATCCTGCGAGAGAATTAAAAATGAAAAATGTCAGCTCTAAACTAATTTTTGATCTGATGAAAAATAAAAATAAAATTTTATCTAAAAAAGAAGAATTATTAGATATTTTAAAAGGTGAAAAAATAGAAATTTTAGTAACATTTGGAGCAGGTGATATAGATAAAATCGTTCCAAAAATTGAAAATTTTTTTATAAATAAAAATATATAAATTGAAAATTGTTATAAACATAATAAGTTATTCTATATTTTTTTACATTTTGATTTTTTTCTATCAATTTATTAATGAGAAAAAAGAAAATGTTTCTTGTTATGCTGTGAAAATAAAAATTGAACAAAATGAAGACAATAATTTTATATCTGAAAAAGATATTTGGGATATTTTAAATGATAAAAATGATACAATTTTTAATAAAAAAATTCAAGAAATAGACATTTCAAAAATAGAAAAAAAAATAAAAGAACATAATTCTATAGAAAATGCAGAAGTTTATAAAACAATAAATGGAAAACTAAATATTGAAATAAAAGAAAGAACACCTATTTTAAGGATTATTGATGAAAATAATAATTCAATTTATGTAGATAAAAAAGGAATAATCATGTCTTTATCGAAAAAATACACGGCTAGAGTTTTATTTGCCAATGGCAAAATTAATTTGAAAAATAAAAATCTTTCAAAAGACAAATCTTTTTTAAATTTGTATAAAATTGCAAGTTATATTTATAATAAAGATTTTTGGAACGCTCAAATTCAACAAATTTACATTAATGAAAAAGAAGAGTTTGAATTAGTACCAAAAGTTGGTTCACATATAATTTTGTTTGGAAAAGCAAAAAATATAAATAAAAAATTTGAAAATCTAAAAATTTTTTACAAAAATTTACAAAAAAATTTTTTTTGGAATAAATATAAAACAATAAATTTGAAATTTGAAAATCAAATTGTTTGTTTAAAAAAATAATTTTTTTTATTAATTAAAGATAATTTAAAATTTTAAAATGGAAAAAGAATTTATCGGAGCAATAGATATAGGGACGACAAAAATTGTTGCTATTATCGGTAGAAAAAATACCGATGGAAAATTAAAAATTCTTGGAATGGGAACTACTCCATCTATGGGAGTTAAACGTGGCGTAGTATTAAATATGGAAGAAACCGCAAATTCAATTCGCAAAGCTGTTGAAAAAGCAGAAGAAGAAGCAAATTTGAAATTTAAAAAAGATGTTTATGTTGGAATAGCTGGACAACATATTAAAAGTATAAGAAACAGAGGTTATAAAAATAGAGATTCTTATGATGATGAAATAACTCAGGAACATGTAACTGAACTTATCGAAGATATGTATAAAATTCCTATAGAAGCCGGAGAAGAAATTATACATGTTATTCCACAAAGTTATATAGTTGATAATGAGACAGGTATAAAAAATCCCATTGGAATGTCTGGTAAGCGTCTTGAGGCAGATTTTCACATTGTTATTGGACATGTTTCGTCTGCGAGAAATATTCAAAGATGTGTAAAAAGAGTAGGATTGAATGTTAAAAGTCTTATTTTAGAACCTATAGCTTCATCGGCAGCAGTTCTTTCGGAAGATGAAAAAGAAGCCGGAGTTGCTCTTGTTGATATTGGCGGAGGCACCACTGATATTGCTGTTTTTTATGATAAAATTATTAGACATACTGCAGTTGTTCCTTTTGGAGGAAATGTTGTAACAGCAGATATAAAAGAAGGTTGTGCCATTTTACAAAGACAAGCAGAGGCATTGAAAAAACAATTTGGCTCTTGTATTTCTGAAAATGTAGATGAAAATAATTATGTAACTGTTCCGGGAATTAGCGGAAGAGAATCAAAAGAAATTTCTTTTAAAAGTCTTTCCTACATTATAGAAGCAAGAATAGAAGAAATTATAGAAATAATTTTATATGAAATAGAAAATTCTGGTTTTATAGAAAAATTAAGTGCAGGTTTAGTTATTACCGGAGGCGGTTCTTTACTTAAAGAACTTCCAGAATTATTGAAATATAGAACTGGTTTAGATGTTAGAATAGGTTATCCGGGTAAAAATTTATCTGATGATAATGAAGAAATAAATCATACAAAATATTCAACAAGCATAGGTTTAATTCTTGCATCTTATAAAGAATTAGAAGAAGAAAAAAAAACAAATTCTTATAAGAAAAATTTAAAAAAAATAAAAAAAGAAGAAAAAATAAAAAAGGAAATAGTTTTAGAATTAGAAGAAGAAAAAGAAGAAGAAAACATTATAGAAGAAAAAGTTATTAAAAATAAAGAAATAAAAGAAGAAATAATAGAAGAATTTGAAGAGGAAAAAAAATTAGAAATTATAGAAGAGAAAAAAACAAAAACTATGAAAAACCGTTTCAATAAATGGTTAGAAAATATAGGAGAAATTTTTGAAGAAAAAGATAGTAAATTTTAAATTTTTTTTATGATAAAAACTTTATTTTGCAATGAAAAATATAAAAATTTTTATATAAAATTCCATACTAATAATTGGAATTTTATTTTATTTTATTTTCATAAAAATTATTTTTAAGAATTCTATGAAATTAATAAATTTAATAAAAGCTCCTATAAAAGAAGAGATAAAAGAATTCGAGAACTTTTTTAAATCTTATTTGAAAACGAAAGTTTCTTTACTTGATATAATTATGAATTATATTTTCAGTAAAAAAGGTAAACAAATGCGTCCAATTTTAGTTTTTTTGTCGGCAAAATTAAACGGCAAAATTACAAAATCTACTTTTTATGCTGCTTCTTTAATAGAATTGCTTCATACAGCAACTCTTGTTCACGATGATGTCGTAGATGAATCTTACAAAAGACGTGGCTTTTTTTCTGTAAATGCCCTATGGAAAAATAAAATTGCTGTTTTAATAGGTGATTATTTGCTTGCAAAAGGTCTGCTTTTGGCAACAGAAAAAGAAGAATTTGAACTTTTGAAAATTGTTTCAAATGTTGTGAAAGAGATGAGCGAAGGTGAATTATTACAAATAGAAAAATCAAAAAAATTAGATATTAATGAAGAAATATATTTTGAAATTATTAGGAAAAAAACTGCTGTATTAATTTCTGCTTGTACACAAAGTGGAGCAAATTCTGTAAATGGAAAAAAAGAAGACATAGAAAAATTAAAAAAATTTGGAATTTATCTTGGTATGGCTTTTCAAATTAAGGACGATTTATTTGATTATCAAAAAACAAATTTAATAGGAAAACCAACAGGAAATGATTTAAAAGAAAAAAAATTAACGCTGCCAATAATTTTTGTTTTGAAAAATTTGAAAGAAAAAAACAGAAAAAAAATTATAAAAAAGATAAAAAAATATCATAATGACAAAAATAAAATGAACGAAATCATTGAAATGGTAAAAAAAAACGGAGGTTTAGAATATGCGGAAAAAATAATGTTAGAATACAAAAATAAAGCAATTTCTATCTTAAATAAATTTGAGGAAAATGATGCTAAGAAATCTTTAATGGCATTAACAGAATATATTATTATTAGAAAAAAATAAATTATCTTTGAAAAAAAAAATTAATAAAATGAATAAAAGTATTGTAATTATACCGACATACAACGAGAAAGAAAATATAGAAGATATTATAAGAAAAATTTTTTCTTTATATTCTATTTTCAATATATTAATTATAGAAGATAATTCTCCTGATGGAACAGCAAAAATTGTAAAATCTTTGCAAAAAGAATTTAAAGAGCGTTTATTTATTTTAGAAAGAAAGGGGAAATTAGGACTTGGAACAGCTTATTTAACTGGTTTTAAATGGGCTTTAAAAAATAAATACGAATATATTTTTGAGATGGATGCTGATTTTTCTCATAGTCCGAAAGACTTAGAAAAACTTTATCTGGCTTGCAAAAACGGTGCTGATTTATCCATAGGTTCACGTTACAAATCTGGAATTACTGTTGTAAATTGGCCCATTGGTCGTTTGTTGATGTCATATTATGCTTCGGCTTATGTGCGATTTGTTACCGGAATGAAAATTATGGATACAACAGCTGGTTTTAAATGTTATACAAAAAAAGTTTTAGAAAAGATAGAATTAGATAAAATTAAAATGCAAGGATACGGTTTTCAAATAGAAATGAAATTTTCAACATGGAAACTTGGTTTCAAAATAAAAGAAGTTCCAATTATTTTTACTGACAGAACTAAAGGAACTTCAAAAATGAGTGGTGGAATTTTTAGCGAAGCACTTTGGGGAGTTTTTTTAATGAAATTCAAAAGCTTTTTTAAATAAGATATTTTTATTTAAAATTTTAAAATAAGAAAAAAAACGGCATTTTTGATTTTTTTTAATATTTTAAAATTATTAAAAAAACTTTTTCAAAATTCGTCCAAAATTTTAATGTTTTTTAATTTCAAAATAAAAAAAATTTTTTTTTCAAAAATCGTCCAAAATTTTAACATTTTTTAATTTCAAAATAAAAAAAGTTTTTTCCAAAAAACGCCAAAATTTTAATGATTTTTCAAAATAAAAAATTTTTTTTCCAAAAATCGTCCAAAATTTTAATATTTTTTAATTTACGTAGAGACAAGGCATGCCTTGTCTTTACATTAAAATCGTCCAAAATTTTAACATTTTTTAATTTCAAAATTAAAAAAAATTTTTTTCAAAATTCGTCCCAAATTTTAACATTTTTTAATTTCAAATTAAAAAATATTTTCAAAAAATGTCAAAAATTTTAACATTTAAAAAAAACGTCCAATTTTTAATATTTTTTTAATTTGAAATTAAAAAAAAATTTTTTTTCAGAAAACGGCAATCCCTTATGTGTCAAGCGTCCACGCTTGATACGATAGATGTTACGAAATCAAGCGTGGACGCTTGACGCATAAGGGGCTTGATTTTTAAAATATAAATAATATATAATTTTAAATTAAAAAAAAATTTTTTTTCAAATTCGTCCCAAATTTTAACATTTTTTAATTTCGAAATAAAAAAAAATTTTTTTCAAAAATCGCCCAGAATTTTAATATTTTTTAATTTCAAAAAAAAAAATTTTTTTCAAAAATCGTCCAAAAATTTAACATTTTTTAATTTTTTATATAAAAAATTTTTTTTCAAAAATCGTCCAAATATTTTATTATTTTTTAAATCAAAATAAAAAAAATTTTTTTTAAAAATCGTCCAAAATTTTAATGTTTTTTAATTTCAAAATAAAAAAAATTTTTCAAAAAAATCCAAATATTTTAAGATTTTTTAATTTCAAAATAAAAAAAAATTTTTTTCAAAAATCGTCCAAAATTTTA
>JAOZVH010000014.1 GCA_029938235.1 Bacteroidales bacterium | reverse complement strand
AAACTTTTTCAAAAAAACAGATGATTTTTTGGGTTTGTACAGGTTGAAATTTTTTTCAAAAAAACACCCAAAATTTCAACATTTTTTAATTTCAAAATAAAAAAAAATTCTCCAAATTTGACCAAAATTTTAATATTTTTTAATTTCAAAAAAAAAATTTTTTTTCAAAAAATGTCAAAATTTTAATGATTTTAAATTTTAACTTTTTTTTTGAAAAAACGCCATTTTTTTTATGAATTTTATTTTTTTTTAAACTTCTTCTGTTTGTAATAAAGCAGGAATAGTCATAAAGAAAATTTTAAAATCCATGGTAAAAGAATAATTTTCAGCATATTCATTATCTAATTCTTTTCTTTCTTGCGTGTACATATCTGGTTTACCACGTTTTTTCACTTGCCAAAGTCCAGTTAAACCTGCTGGTGCTTTAAAGCGTTTACTCCAACCGTCCGAAGTTAATAAAGCTGCTTCGTAAAGTGGAATTGGTCTATTTCCAATTATAGACATATCACCTTTTAAAACATTAAATAATTGTGGCAGTTCATCTATGCTTGTTTTTCTTATAAAATGTCCTACTTTTGTAACTCTTGGGTCATTTTTAATTTTCACAAAAGCTTCTTCTTGTTTTTTCCTTTTTGCTTTGCGAAATTGATACTCACAAATTTCTTTATTTTTGTCTTGCTTTAAAACAGGAGAACAAGGATGTCCTAAATCTGCACACCTTGGACAATTATCAATATATACAAATTCATCTAAGTTTTTATCAGTTTTTTTTTCATCTTGTGAATATTGATTTAAGTGCATTAAATTTTTTAATTTCGCATCTGCACCAACAAACATAGAACGAAATTTATACAAAGGAAATACATTATAAGCCTGACCAACACGATTAGCACTGTAAAAAACCTCTCCTTTTGATTCTAATTTTAACATTATTATAGTTATTAAAAGAACTGGCGATAAAAAAATCAAAAGAATTAAGGAAAAAATAATGTCAAAAATTCTTTTTCCAATTGGCACATGATATTCTATTTTTTTTTCTTTTATATTTTTTAAAAAAGAATGTTCTTTTTTATACCTATTTAAAAATTTTGCTCTGATTTTTATTTTTTCAATTTTTAAAGGTTTTTTATAAATATCATCTATACCAAGATATAAAGCTTGTAATTTCTGGTCGTGTGAATAATTTTCATATAAAAGAATAAAAGGAACGAAAGAAAAATTATCATATTTTTGAATTTCTTTGTGAAGCAAAATTCCATTAATACCTCTAAGTTTCATCTCTGAAATTATAATATGTGGAATTAATTTTTTTCTTGTCCAAGAGTCAAATAAAAAACCATTTGTGATATTTTCCATTTGATAATTTTCGGATTTCTTTAAAACTTCGATAACTTTTTTATCTTCACCTATATAAAGTATATATTTTTTTTCCATAATTAAATTATTATTAATTTAATACAAAATTTGAACAAATTTTGTATTTATAAAAAAATTTTTTTTATAAAAAAAAATGCTTTTTTTACGAAAAAAATTTTTTATAAAAATATAAAATTTTATGAGAATAAAAAAAATTTTAAATAAAAAAGTTTCTCAGAAAGAAAACGAAAATATAGATTTAAATCTATTAAATCCAATAATTGAGAAATATAAAAACAAAAAAGGAAATCTAATTCCTGTTTTGCAAAAAACTCAGGAAATTTATAAATACATTCCTGCCATTGTATTTTATAAAATTTCCAAAGATTTAGGACATAGCCTGAGCGAATTGTATGGAGTTGCAACTTTTTATTCACAATTTAGATTAAATCCAGTTGGAAAAAATATAATTAAAGTTTGTCACGGAACAGCGTGCCACGTTCAGGATGCGGTAGAAATTACTGATGCAATAAAAGATTTTTTAAAAATTAATGACGGCGAAACAACAGAAAATGGTTTATTTACTTTAGAATCAGTTGCTTGTTTGGGATGCTGTTCATTAGCACCTGTGATGATGATTGGAGAAGAAACTTATGGGAAATTAAATCAAAAAAAAACAGTTAAATTTTTAAAAAAAATTATTAAAAAAAGCAATTAAAAAAAGCATTTTTGGAAAAAATTTTTTCCAAAAATGCTTTTTTATTATAAAAAATTATTTTTGGAAATTTGATTTAGCTGCTTTCAAAGTATTTTTTAAAAGTGAAACTATAGTCATAGGTCCAACTCCTCCGGGAACTGGAGTTATAAAACTACATTTTTCAGCGACTTCGTCAAATTTTACATCACCTTTTAATTTCCATCCGGATTTTGTTTTATCAGATTTCACTCTTGTTGTTCCAACATCAATCACAACAGCACCGTCTTTTACAAAATCTGCTTTTAAAAATTCCGGAGAACCTAAGGCAACAATAATAATATCCGCTTTTTTTGTTATCTCTTTGATGTTTTTTGTTCTTGAATGACAAAGCGTAACCGTAGAGTTTCCAATTTCGCTTTTGCGAGACATTAAAACACTCATAGGTGTACCAACAATATTACTTCTGCCAAGAATAACACAATTCTTTCCGGAAGTTTTTATTTTATAACGCTTCAATAATTCAATAATTCCATACGGAGTTGCAGATAAATAAGTTGGTAAACCTAAGAGCATTTTACCAATATTCAAAGGGTGAAAACCATCGACATCTTTTTCCGGAATTATTGTTTCTATAACTTTCGTATCAGAAATTTGTTTCGGTAAAGGTAATTGTACAAGAAGACCATCTACATTATCATCTTTATTAATTTCCTTAATTTTTTCTAAAAGCTCTTTTTCTGTAATTTTTTCATCAAATTGAATTTTTGTTGATTGAAAACCAAGTTTTTTACAAGCCTTTATTTTATGAGAAACATAAGTCTGACTTCCGCCATCATTTCCAACTATAATTACAGTAAGATGAGGAACTTTCCCACCTGCATCGATAAACATTTTTAAATCTTTTGCAATTTCTTTTTTTATTTCATTAGAAATTGCTCTACCATCTATAATTTGCATTTTTATAATTTTAAATTAAAAAAACAAAAAATCAATTATTATTAATAATAATTTCAAAAAAATTTTTTTCAAAAAAACAAAAAATTTTATGATTTTTTATTTTTAAAATAAAAAATTTTTTTCAAAAATCGTCCAATTTTTTACGAAATTTTTAAATTAAAAACAATTTTTTCAAAAAAATGTCAAAATTTTAACATTTTTAAATTAAAAAATTTTTCAAAAAATACCAAAATTTTAATGAATTTAAATTATTAAAAAATTTTTTTCAAAAAAAAGTCAAAATTTTAATGAATTTAAATTATTAAAAAATTTTTTTTCAAAAAAATGTCAAATTTTTAATGATTTATTTAAAATAAAAAATCTGTTTTTCAACAAAGAACAAATTACGAATTTTTTATTTTATGTTTTGATTTTTTTTTTTATTTTTGAAAAAATTTTAAAAATGAGAAAATACATAATAATATTATTTTTCGTTTCCTTGTTTTTTAACTCGTTTTCACAAGTTTTGGAAACTGTTGAGTGGAAAACAAAAATTTCAAAAATAGACGAAAAAACATCAGAATTAATTTTCGAAGCAAAAATTAAAAAAGGTTGGCATCTTTACGGACAATTTTTCCCAGACGGTGGACCAGTAAAAATGGTTTTTGAATTTGAAGAAAATTCAAATTTTAAAACAATTGGAAAAGTAGAGGAATCACCAAAACCTCATGAAGAAATGGATGACATTTTTATGATAAAAGTTCAATTTTTCGATGGAAAAGCAATTTTCAAACAAAAAATAGAAATCATAGATAAAAAAGATTTTGTAATAAAATCTTCTGTTCTTTATCAAACTTGTTCTGATGAAAAATGTATAAATTATGATAAGGCTTTTGATTTTGAGATAAAAGCATCTAAGCCAAAAAAAGAAGGAAGTTCTTTGTGGAATTTTTTTTGGATTTCTCTTGCTGGTGGTTTGATTGCACTTTTAACACCATGTATTTATCCTATGATACCAATGACTGTAACATATTTTATGCACAGCGGAGGAGGAAATAGAAAAAAATCCATTTTCAATGCCATTATTTATGGAATTTCTATTATATTGATTTACATATTTATAGGGACTGTTGTTGCGGTAACTTTGGGAGAAGATTTTACTAATTGGCTAAGTACACATTGGTTGCCAAATATTTTCTTTTTCTTAATTTTTATGGTTTTTGCGGCATCTTTTTTAGGAATGTTCGAATTAACTTTGCCAAGTTCTATGATCAACAAAAGTGATTCACAAGTTGATAAAGGAGGAATTTTAGGTTCATTTTTTATGGCTTTTACTTTAGTTTTGGTTTCTTTTTCTTGCACTGCTCCAATTGTTGGAAGTATTTTAGCACTTTCTGCTCAGGGAGAAGTTTTAATGCCAATTGTTGGAATGTTAGGTTTTTCTTTTGCTTTTGCTTTGCCTTTTACATTATTTGCAATTTTCCCAAGCACCTTAGAAAGTTTACCAAAATCTGGCGGATGGTTAAATTCTGTAAAAGTTGTTCTTGGATTTATTGAATTAGCTCTTGGTTTAAAATTTTTAAGTGTTGCCGACCAAACTTACCATTGGGGAATTTTAGACAGAGAAATTTATCTTGCTCTATGGATAGTAATTTTCACTTTGATGGGAGTTTATTTATTGGGGAAATTAAAATTTTCTCACGACAGCGATCTACCATTTCTCAGTGTTCCTCGTTTGAGTTTGGCTATTGTAACTTTTTCTTTTGTCATTTATTTAATCCCTGGAATGTTTGGTGCTCCTTTAAAATCTCTTGCAGGTTGGTTACCTCCGCAAGAAACTCATGATTTTGACATGAATGCCATAGTAAGAGATAATATTGCGATGATAGAATTTCCCGAAAATCAAACAAATAACACAAATAAAAAGAAGAAACTTTTATGTGAAGAAGCAAAATATTCAGATATTTTACATTTACCCCACGGTTTAAAAGGTTATTTTGATTTAGAACAGGCAATTTCTTGTGCAAAAAAAGAAAATAAACCAATTTTTGTAGATTTTACAGGACACGGTTGTGTCAATTGTCGAGAAATGGAGCAAAAAGTTTGGGCAGAAAAACCCATTTTAAAACGACTGCGAAAAGATTTTGTGATACTTGCTATGTATGTAGATGATAAAAAAATTGATCTTCCTGAGAATGAATGGATTACAGCAGAAGATGGACGAATTAAGAAAACTCTCGGCGGAAAAAATTCCTACATACAAAGAACAAAATTTAAATCTAACGCACAACCTTATTATTACATATTAGATGTAAATGGAAAAATTTTAACCGAACCACAATCTTATAATTTAGATATAAATAATTTTATAAATTTCTTAGATGATGGTTTGAAAAAATTTAATGAAAAATAAATTATTTTTTTTACAGAATTTTCATAATTCTGTAAAAATTTTAATTCCGAAAAATTATAAAAAATTTCGTATTTTTTTGAAAAAAAATTTTTTTTTTAAATATGTTTTTTAATTTCAGGCAAATTAAATATTTCTATATCTAAATTTTGATTTCCTATAAAATTAGTGATTTTTTCTAATTCAGGCAGATCTACATAAGCACATTGCAAGCGAATTAAATTATTATTTTCTGTAATTAACATATCTCCACGTCCGATTAATTGGTTAGCACCAGAAGCATCTAAAATTGTTCGGGAATCAACCATAGAAGCAACTTTGAAAGCCATACGAGCAGGAAAATTTGCTTTTATTATTCCTGTGATAATATTTGCCGAAGGTCTTTGTGTTGCAACAATTAAATGTATTCCTATGGCTCTGGCAAGTTGAGCTAATCTTGCGATTGGTGTTTCTATATCTTTTCCTGCTGTCATTATTAAATCAGCAAATTCATCAATAATTAAAACTATATATGCTAAACTTTTTTTCCCAGCAAATTTTTCATTATACTCTTTTATATTTCTAACTTTAGATTGTTTTAATAATTTATATCTATTATCCATTTCCAAATTTAAAGAGGCTAAAGTATTAATAACTTGACTATTATCTGTAATTATTGCCTCTTCTTCATCAGGTAATTTTGCAAGAAAATTTTTTTCTATTTTTTCATAAAGCGAAAGCTCAACTTTCTTAGGATCTATCAAAACAAATTTTAATTCTGACGGATGTTTTTTGTATAAAAGCGATGTAATTATCACATTTAAACCGACAGATTTTCCTTGTCCAGTTGCTCCGGCAACGAGTAAATGCGGCATTTTTGTCAGGTCAAAAATATAAGTTTCATTAGAAATAGTTTTTCCAAGAGCAATGGGTAATTCAAAATTAGAACTTTGAAAATTTTTATCAGAAATTACACTGTGTAAAGAAACCATTTGAGGATTTATACTCGGAACTTCTATACCAATACTTCCTTTTCCTGGCTGGGGAGCAATAATTCTTATTCCAAGAGCAGAAAGACTAAGAGCAATATCATCTTCGAGATTTTTTATCTTAGAAATACGTATTCCAGGTGCAGGAATAATTTCATAAAGAATAACATTTGGACCATTTTTAGCTTTAATTTCAATAATTTCTATTTTGTAATTTTCCAAAGTATTTTTAATTTTTTCTTTATTTTTTTCTAATTCCTCATGAGATGTTTCTATATTAGAATCTTCATATTTTTTTAATAGTTCTATATCTGGAAAAATATAATTTTTCAAATTTTCATTATTTATTTTTAAATTTTCTTCATCTATTTCTTCAATTTTATTATCTTCATCTAAAGTTATTTCTTCATTTTTTGATTTTAATTCTTTTGTTTCCTTAGAAAAATTATTAATTTTTTTTTCTTCTTTTGGGAAATTTATTTTTTTTAAATTTGATTTTAAAATAACTCTTGGTTTATTTTTTCCATCAGGAATAATATTTCCTTTCAAAAGAAGAAAATTTTTTTCTAAAAAATAATAAAAAGATTTTAAATTTTTTTTATTGAAAATTATAAAAAATCTTTTTTTGATAAAAGCAAGAAATTTTTTCATTCTTAGGAAGAATATCGTAGAAAAACTTAGAATAAGAAATAAAAAAGTTCCTGTTTTTCCAATGAAAGAATTTAAAGTTTTATTGGAAAAATAACCAAAAACGCCGTAAAAAATTTGATAATTTCCATCATCATCATATAAAAAATAAGCAAAAGTAATAGAAGTTAATAAGATTAAAATCAGAGTATTAAAAAAAGTTTTTTTCAATGGAAACAATTTTAAACGCAAGTCAAAAAAATATAAACCCAGAACAATAAATAAAAAAACTATAAAAAATGATGATATTCCAAAATTTTCATAAATAAAAAAATTAGATAAATAAGCACCGATTTTTCCTATCCAATTTTCCGGAATAACATTTTCATCGAAAATATTTTCTATTTTACTTTGGTCTGCTTCCCATGTGAAAAAATATGAAAAAAAAGATAAAAATAAAATTAATGATAAAAATAAAAATCCTATTCCAAAAATAAATTTTATATTTTCTTTGTTATTAATAATAAAAATATTACAAAAATTTATTGTTTTTTTTAAAAAATTTTCCATCTTGTAAAAAAAATCGAAAGAAATATTTGCTGTTTTTTTTATAAAATTTATTATTTTAATAAAAAAATTATTTTTTTGTTTTACCATTTTTATTGTATTTTTAAACAAATTTAATTTAAAATTATGAATTTAAAAAAATTATTAATTTTTTCATTATGTAAATTGTTTTTTACATTTCCTATTTTTTCTCAAGTCATTGCTGAGGATTTTACACTGACCGATGTAAATGGAATTACGCATAATTTATACGATGAATTAGATGAGGGGAAAACCGTTATTATAGATTTTTTCTCGCTTACTTGTGGAAGTTGTCAAACAGGAATTGTTCTTCTGGAAGAATTTTGGCAAGAATATAATTTAGAAGATGAAAATTTATCTGTGTGGGCGATAGAAATTTACAATGAAGGAGATGAAGTAACAAATGATTTTGTAAATTATTATAATGGAACTTTTACTGTGTTTTCTATGCCAAATGGAAATGATAGTATTTTGGAAAATTTTAATATTAATTATACACCACGTTATATTTCTGTTTGTCCGAATAAATACGTAAAAAAAAGTGATATTTATGACATAGAAAATTTGTATTTTTATTGCAAAGATAGTTCTTATGAAGAAAGAATAAACGATGATCTTGAAAAAATCCAAAATATTTCTTTTAAAGAAAATAAATTAAATTTTATTTTGAACTTAAAAAAGAATAGAAATTTAGAAATAAATTTATTTAATTCTATGGGTCAAAAAGTTCTTTCAGATAAAAAAAGTTTTTTAAAAGGAAAAAACTTTTTCCAGTTTTCTGACAATTTTTTAAAAAAATCTTTTTTTATTTTACAAATTTCCGAAAATAAAAAAGTTATTGAAAGGAAAAAAGTTTTAATTTTTTAAAAATCCAAACAGAAAAAAAATTTGGCTATAGAACCTTTTTGTGGTGAGTTTTTTTTCATAAAAAAATTGTGAAAAATTTGTGTTTTTTTTCAAAATATTTTTTAAAAATTTTTATTCCAAATCGTCATTAAAACATTAAAAATCAATGCTTTATAGGACGATGCAACGAAATCATCGTGGACGATGAATCATAATAATTATTTTTAATAAAAAAAATTATATTTCACAAAAAGGTTCCAAGAACCAAAAATTTATTAAAAAAAAAGCAAAAATTTTTTAAATTTTTGCTTTTTATATTAATTTAAAATTCATTTAAAAAAAATTTTTTTCAAAAAAACGCCAAAATTTTATGAAAAAAAATCAAAAATTTATTGCCATTCTATAATAAGTTCTATTTTAATATTAGAACTTTCTAAAAATACATTATTTAAAGAAGTTCCTGAATTTATTATATCGGAATTTACCGTAAAGTTTATTGTGCCCATTTCATCATTATCAAAAGTGTCATGATCAAAAAAACCAATTTTATAATTTTTATCAAAATCAGAAATAGTATAATTTATATCCCATAATACTTCACCATTTTCTAACATAGTATTAGTAACATTTTCTATTTTGTTATCTGGATTTTCAAAAACTATATCTTCATTTTCAAATATTTTAAAGAAAACATCTGCTTCACCTTTATCCCAATTTCCATCAGGTAATTCATGAACGATTAGTTTTTTAATTTTCATAGAATTTGCATTTTTTATTTTATAATTTGTTTCTTTATATTCAACAACTTCGCCGGTGTTAAAATTTCCGCCGTCTAAATAATTAATGTGATATTCTATTGGAACAGCATTTTGCAAATTTGTTATTGTTAAACCATCATTGATTAAAGCAATAGTTTCTTCTATATTTGTAATAACAGTAGAACTATTTCCACCATATATTTGTGCTTTAAAATCAGAATTACCAATTGTACTTGAATATTCTCCTCCTATACCGACATTAAGTCCTTCAAATACAGCTTCTATAGCAGCTTTCATTTCTATTTTTGAACTTGAAGAAGTCATTTTTACAATTACAACTCTACCATAATCAATTGACGAAATATAACCCGCTGGACTTTCAGTATTTATTTTTGTTTTCAAAGTTGCTGCATCAAGATCGTCAGAAAAAAAATCAGAAACCTGAGCAGGTAATTCTGCAGAAATAGAATAATAAATTTGTTTAAAATATACAAAAACAGTATTTGTTTCCTGAGAGTTTTCATTATTAAAATCAAAACCAATATTTTCTAACCATGAAGGACGCATTCCAAGACTTAAACCAATTTGATTTTTTGAATGAGCAACTTCAATTTTACTATCATAATTTAAAGTACCTGCAACAAAATTATTACTTGTTAAAGTATTTATTGCATCTGTCATATTTGCATTTGACGGGTCAGATACATCTATACTATTAGAACCTTCAATGTCAGCACCATTCAAAGTTATGGTCATTTTATTTCGAGAAAAACTTCCTATGGAAATTAAATCACCATCATTACTCCAATATTTTCCTTGAATAATTGCTCCGAGAAATATATCATTAGATGCAAAAAAATTTTTTTTCTTAGAAAAACTAACCTGAGTTTTCGTCTCAAATTTTTTAGCAAATTTATAATTTGTCTCTGTTTTTTCGTAAACAACTCCATTTACATTTTCTTCCAAAACATTAGGTTCTCCAATTTGTTCAGGCGGATAATCTTCAGGCTCTTCTAAATGTCCAATATTATTTATCCAGTCGCGAATATTCTCAGCGTTTTCTGTATTTTCATCATCGTCTTTGCAAGAAAAAGAAAAGAAAATAATAAAAATAATTAATATTTTTTCAAAATTTTTCATTTAAAATAAAATTTATTTTTTTTATATTTTACAAAAGTAAAAAATAAAATTTATTTTTTTTAATTTTTATAAAAAAATTATTTTTAATTTGAAATTTAAAAAATATTGAAATTTTAGGCATTTTTTGGAAAAAATTTTTTTAATAAAATATTAAAATTTTGGCGTTTTTTTGAAAAAAAATTTTTTAACATTTTTGATGTCGAAACATTGGAGGTTAAAAAAAACCTCCAATGTTGTTTTTTTAAAATTTTGGACATTTTTTGAAAAAATTTTTTTATTTTGAAATTAAAAAATATTAAAATTTTGGCGTTTTTTGAAAAAAATTTTTTTAACATTTTTGATGTCGAAATATTGGAGGTTTAAAAAAAACCTCCAATGTTGTTTTTTTGAAATTTTTGGACATTTTTTGAAAAAATTTTTTTTAATTTTGAAATTAAAAAACATTAAAATTTTTACGTTTTTTGAAAAAAATTTTTAATTTTGTTAAAATTTTTATAAAAAAATTATGAAAAATACTCCATTTACAATTTTCCATAGAGAGATGGGAGCAAAAATTTCACCTTTTGCAGGTTATTATATGCCCATTAAATACAAAGGAATTAATGAAGAACATATTGCTGTTAGAAATGGTGTTGGTGTTTTTGATGTTTCTCACATGGGAGAATTCTGGATAAGAGGCGAAAAAGCATTGGATTTAGTTCAAAAAATTACATCTAATGATGCATCAAAATTAAAAGTTGGTAAAGTTCAATATTCTTGTTTTCCCAATGAAAAAGGTGGAATAGTTGATGACTTATTAGTTTATCATTATGGAAATAATGAATATTTACTTGTTGTAAATGCGTCTAACATAGAAAAAGACTGGTCGTGGGTGAAACAACAAAACACTATGAATGCAGAAATTGAAAATGCTTCTGATAATGTAGCACAATTAGCAATTCAAGGACCAAAAACAATAGCCGCATTACAATCTCTTACAGACATAAATTTAGAAGAAATTTCTTATTATACTTTCAAAGTTGGAAAATTTGCGTCTGTTGATAATGTAATTATTTCGGCAACAGGTTACACCGGAGCAGGAGGTTTTGAATTATATTTTGACCCAAAATATGGAGAGGAAATTTGGAAAGCAATTTTCAAAGCCGGAGAAAAAGAAAATATTAAAGCTATAGGTCTTGCAGCAAGAGATACTTTACGTTTAGAAATGGGTTTTTGTTTGTATGGTAATGACATCAACGACGAAACTTCACCTATAGAAGCAGGTTTATCATGGATAACAAAATTTACAGATAACAAAAATTTTATAAATAAAGAAGCACTTTTATCTCAGAAAAAAAACGGTGTAGAAAAACGTTTAAAAGCTTTTGAGATGATAGATAGAGGTATTCCGAGACAACATTATAAAATTCTTGATGTCAATGGAAATGAAATTGGAGAGGTTACTTCCGGAACTATGTCGCCTATGTTAAAAAAAGGTATTGGTATGGGATATATTAAAAAAGGAAACTGGAAAGTAGGAACTGAAATTTTTATAAAAGTAAGAAAGAAACAATTGAAAGCTAAAATTGTTAAATTACCTTTTTACAAAAAAAATTAAAAAATCCACGATTAAAATCGTGGATTTTTTCAAAATTAAGAAAATTTAATATTCTTGCTTTTCTTAAATTTTTCGTAATCCGTTAATAAATGTGCAGCAAGTATTGAGTTTTCTTTGAGAAGACAAGGTATTCCTTCTAATACTGGATAAGCAAGAAAACTTTTTTCTGAATATAGAAAAGATGATTTAATTTTTGACAACTCTGTTTTTGAAATTGGGCAAACTAAATTTGGCTTGTTATGATATTTTGTTTTTTTTTCAATTAAAATAAGTCCTGTTGGATTTAAAGGATTTGGAGAATAATCAAAAAGACGATGTTCGATAATTTTATATCCTAACTTCAATGCTGTTGAATACAATTTTGTAACATAGCCATGTTTTTTCATTCTTTTTTTTCCTTCATCATTGGCAAATTCAAATGAAGGCTCAAGTAAAATTAAATATTTTTTCGTTATTCGGTACAATTCTTTGAGTGCTTCTTCTTCCTTTCCACCATTTGGCTCAATAGAATGAGATGTATAAACAATATCAACAGAATTATCTAAAAGTGGAATTTCAAAAAGATTAGCAGTGAAAAATTTAGAATTATTAATACAAAAATCTTTCATAAGTTCTTTTGCAAATTTCAACCTAGACCAAGAAATATCAAAACCTAAAATATTAGAAGGTTTGTTTTTCAAATTTTTAATTAATAAATTTAAAGTTGTAGCTTCACCAACACCAACTTCAACAATAGAATTAATATTTTCAAATTTATTAATTATTTTCGATATTGCTTTGCAATATTTATCTTTAATATTATAATTCTTAGAATAATAGTTAATATAAGAACCTGCTTGAAAATCATAACTAATTAATATATCTTCTATTGAATTTAATTTATTATTGCCTATCTTTTTAAGATATTGAATAATATTTTCACCTTTATCATAAAGATCTTTTATTTTTTGTAATTGTTTAAACTTCTCCATAAAAATTTTTTTTTCAAAAATGACCCAAATTTTTTAATAAAAAAAATTTTTTCAAAAAAAGACCAAAATTTTAATAATTTTAAAAAAAATTTTTTCAAAAAAAGACCAAAATTTTAATAATTTTAATTTAAAATAAAAAAAATTTTTTCAAAAAAACGACCAAAATTTCAATGTTTTTATTAAAAAAAATTTTTTCAAAAATCGTTCAAAATTTAAAAATTTTTTTATTTAAAATTAAAAAAAAAATTTTTTCAAAAATGACCAAGTTTTTTAACTTTGATAAAAAATTTAATAAAAAATGAAAAAAATATTTTTAAGTTTTTTAATTCTTTTTATTTTTTCTGCAAAAATTTTTTCTCAAAATTTTGAAATTTCAGGAAAAGTTATAGATTTAAAAACTAAAGAAAGCTTACCTTTTGTAAGTATAATTTATAATTCACAGAATCAAGGTTTAACGACAGATTTAGATGGTAAATTTACCATTTCAGATAAAAAAATCGTAGAGTTTTTAAAATTTTCTTATCTCGGATACGAAAGCAAAAAAATAGAAATTGATAATGAAAAAATTAATAATTTTTTGTTTGTTTTTTTAAAAGCTAAACATATAGAAATTGATGAAGTTGTTATTGTCGCTGGAGAAAATCCAGCGCATAGAATTATTAAAAAAGCAACAGAAAATAAAGACAAAAATAATCCAGAAAATATGTCTTCTTTTTCTTATACATCTTATAATAAGTTAGTTATTACAACAGATTATTTAAAACAACTGTCAAAAGACACAACTTTTAAAAATACTTTAGATACTAATTCTACATCATCAGATTCTTCAAAAGTTTCTGCAAAAAATTTTTTCGAATCACAACATTTATTTTTAATGGAAAGTGTCAGCGAAAAAAAATTTTTGTATCCATCGAGAAATAAAGAAGAAATTATTGCTTCTCGTACTTCTGGGTTTGAAAATAAAAGTTTTACTTTACTTGCAACACAATTACAATCTTTATCTTTTTATGAAGATTTTATTAGGCTTTCTGAAATTACTTATCTCAATCCTATAAGTAAAGGTAGCACAAGAAAATATTTTTTTGATATAAAAGATACAATTCTAGAAGATAAAGATACTATTTTCGTAATTTATTATAGACCGAAAAAAAATAAAAAATTTAAAGGTTTAAAAGGAACTTTACATATAAATACTAATGCTTATGCCATTTCATCTGTTATTGCAGAGCCAAGTAGATACGAAAAAGACGAAGCTATTGGTATGAAAATACAACAAAAATATAAATTAATAGAAGAAAATGGTAATAAAAAATGGTTTCCGGTTCAATTGAATACAGATTTAATTATTAATTCTGAGAGTATTGTCTTGGGTTCTGATGGTGGTGCAACTTTTAAATTAATAGGAATAGGAAAAAGTTATCTAAAAGATATTAAATTAAATCCCGAATTAAATAAAAAAGAATTTGGACATATTGCTCTGGAAGTTAACGAAGATGCTCATAAAAAAGATGATGAATTTTGGAATGAATATAGAATTGATAGTTTAACTAAAAGAGATAAATTTACTTATCATATTATTGACAGTGCTTTTAAGGCTAATAATATTGAAAAAAAATTATGGGTTTTAGAAACACTTTTTAGGGGGTATATTCCTGTTTATTTTATGGATTTAGATATTTCAAAAATATTTAGATACAATTTATATGAAGGTTTTGGTTTAGGAATTGGAGCAAAAACAAATCAAAAAATTGCAAAATGGTTTTCTGTTGGTGGATATTTTTCTTATGGTTTTAAAGATAAAAGTTTCAAATATGGTGGAAACACAGAAATTTATTTTGATAAATTTAAGGAGAATAAATTTTATTTTTCTTATGAAAATGATGTGCATGAAATTGGTGGTTATTCTTTTTATAAAGAAGATAATTTTACTTCCACAGGAGTTTTTTCTTCTGATAGGATGCGAGAAATGATGATTAAAAATATGTTCATAGAAGAGAAAAAGAAAATTGGTTTCGAATTTAGAGCCTTAGATTATGTACAAGGAAATTTATTTCTTGCCCAGAAAAATAAATATTTAAAAAATTATTTTTATATAAATGAAGAAAATATTTCAAAAAAATATTTATATCAAACAGAAGTTGCTTTACAATTTCGTTATGCTTTTCGTGAACAATATGCTTCTTTATTTAATAATAAAATTTCTATGGGAACAAAATATCCTGTATTTTGGTTGAATTTATATAGAGGAATAAAAGATTTTAATTCTAATTTCGAATATTCTAAGGTGGAACTGAAAATTTATAAAACTTTTTTAAGTCGTATTTTTGGAAAAACTTATTTACAGTTATTTGCTGGTTATATTGATGGTCAAGTTAGTTATTTAGATTTGTATAATGGACATGGTGGTTTTGCAGCAAAAATTCCAATAGAAGCAGATAATAGTTTTAACACTATGAAATTAAATGAATTTTATGCAGATAAATTTGTAAATTTTTTCTTCAAACAGACTTTTGGTAAACTTCCCATAGATACAAGAATTAAATTTCTTGATTCTCCTCGCATTTCTATTATGCAATCAATTGGAATTGGTTTTTTAAGTGATAAAAATAATCCAAATGAAAATCTAAATTCTTATGATAAAGCATATTTTGAAACAGGTTTAATATTAGACAACATTCTTGACCTTAAATCTTATTCTAGCTATGGTTTTGGAATTTTTTATAAATATGGTGAATATTCTTCAAATAAACCTGCAAATAATTTTGTTTATAAACTTTCTATGAGATTTGATTTTTAAAAAAAAATGCCAAAATTTTAAATTATTAAAATTTTGGCATTTTTTTGAAAAAATTATTTTTCATTTAAAAATAAATTAAATACATTTGTAAAAAAATAAAATTTAAAAAAATGAATAATAAAACAAATAATTCGGAATATATTATAATTCCAAATCATATTTATGATGTAGTTTTCAAAAGGATAAAATAATAATTTAAAAGAGCTTTCCTACCTAGAAAATAAAAAAATTAGGAAATAAAAATTAATACAAAAAAAAATATTTTATTTCACAAAAAGGTTAGAAGAAGCATTTTTTTTATTAAAATTATAAGATTTAGTAAGAAATTAAAACATCTTTTCTTATTGATATTTTTTCGTCATTACTGAGTTTTTTATTCCCGTAAATTGCATTTTCCCACTCTCCATACATAGGATTTGGTAGAATAATAAATTTTTTTCCAAAATCATTTTTATTTTTTTCTACAATATCAAAAGCTAATTTTTCATTTCTATTTTCATAAATTTCAGAGAAATCTCCAAGATTATCTCCTATAAATAAAACAATTTCAAAATTTTCTTTGACTTTACTACGCCTACTTTTTTTAGTAGTATTTTTCCCATCTCTTAAAAAAACATGTTCTTTATCAGCATTTGGAAGATCGTATTTTTTAAGGTTTTTAATGGTTGCTTCTAAATCTCTATGTTTTCTATTAGAAATATAAAAAACTTCTACATTTTTTTCTTTTGCAAAATATAAAAAATCTTGTGCACCCGGAAGAATTTTAGCTTTTGATAAATCAACCCATTCTTTCCAAGACTTAGAATTATATGATTTTCCTGTTTCTATACATTTTGCCTCGAAAGGACTATTATCAAGAACCGTTTCGTCTAAATCCAAAACAACAGCTTTCTTTTTTTTGCTTTTGCTTTCAGAAATATTTTTTTCCATAGATATTTTTGCCATTGCATAAGTTTGATGAAAAATTGCTTTCAATTCAGCAGATTTTTGAAACCAAACAACTGACATTGTTAAATGTTCACTTTTGGAAATTTTATTATTATTTTTTATTTCTTTTTCTTTACAAGAAAAAAAAATAATAAACAAACAATTGAAAATTAAAATTTTTTTCATTATTTTTATTTTAAATTTTTTAATTATTTTTTTGTGATAAATAAATAAGAGCTAATTTTATTTTTCCATAAGAAATTTCTTGATTTAAAAAATCAAATACTGGTTTTAAACCATTTTCAACTTTTACATTTTCTATGGCATAAATAATTTTTTCTATCTCTTCTTTTTTCAATAATCTAAGAATATCAATATCTTCTCCGTCTTCATAAGACTTTGCAAGATGCGAAAAAATAGTTGCATTTTTTAAATCTCTTTTTTTTGCAATTTCATCAACAGACAAACCTTTTTTATATAATTTAAAAGTCAATAAATTAGTTCCTCCTTTTATATTAACTCCGTCTAAAATTTTATCTGTAATAAAATTTATTATTTCATAAATAAAAACTTTACCGTATTTGTTTTTTTTATGTTCACCAATTCCTGAAACTTCTGTTAAGTCTTCAATTTTTGTGGGTTTTATATCAGAAAGTTCTTTCAAAGTTAAATCATTAAAAATAACATAAGGAGGTACTTTTTCATTATCTGCAATTTCCTTTCTTAGTTTTCTTAATCTTTCGAAAAGTTCATTAAAGTTCTTTTCTTTCTGAGTAATTGTTCTTTTAGGAGAGACAATTTTTTGCTTTTTACTTTTTATTTCAGAAATGGTAACTAAATTGATTTTTTTATTTTCAAAAAGCACTTTATTACTCGCTTCTGTTAATTGCAAAACATGATTTTTATCGTAAGCAATTTCTAAAAGTCCTTGATTTAATAATTGTAAAATAACAGATTGCCATTCATCAAAACGTAAATTTTTCCCAACTCCAAAAGTCTTAATTTTATGGTAATTTTTTGTAAAAAAATCTTTTCGCTTTGCTCCACGTAAAAAATCTATTAATGCTGTCATTCCAATGCTTTCTTTCGTTCTGTAAATTGCGGATAAAGCTTTTTGTGTCAAGATTGTTCCGTCAAAATGTTTTGGTGGATTTTTGCAAACATCACAATTTCCACAATCTTTTTCTAAAAATTCGCCGAAATAACTTAATAAAATTTTTCTTCTGCAAGTTTGTGCTTCTGCGAATTCTTGTATTCTTTGTAATTTTGAAATTTCAATTTCTCTATTTTTGTTTTCTTCTTTTTCTATAAAATATTTATAAGTTATCACATCAGAAAAACTATAAAACATAAATGTTTCGCTTTTCAAACCATCACGACCAGCACGTCCAATTTCTTGATAATAGCTTTCTATATTTTTGGGCATATTGTAATGAATTACAAAACGAATATTTGATTTATCAATTCCCATTCCAAAGGCAATGGTGGCACAAATAATATGAATATTATCTTTTATAAAATCCTCTTGAACTTTAGAACGCTCTTCTCTCATCATTCCTGCGTGATAAAAACCAGCTTTTATTCCGAAAACATTCAATCTTTTTGCTAAACTTTCTGTAGATTTTCTACTTAAACAATAAATAATTCCAGATTGTTTTGGTTTATCTTTTATAAAATTCGCAATTTTTGTAAGTCTGTCTCTTCCAATTAAAACTTTCAAACTTAAATTTGGTCTATCGAAAGAAGAAATAAATTTTGCAGGATTTTCTAATTTTAATTGTTTTATAATATCTCTTGCTGTAATTTTATCTGCTGTTGCAGTTAGTGCAATAATTGGTACTTTTTCAAAATAATGTTTTAAAAATTTCAACTTAGTATATTCTGGACGAAAACTATGTCCCCAATTAGAAATACAATGTGCTTCATCAACAGCAAACAAAGAGACTTTAATTTTTTTTAAAAATAGATAAAAATCTTTTGTCATTAATTTTTCCGGAGAGACATAAAGTAATTTTATTTTTCCAGATAAAACATTTTCCTTTATTTTTTGTCTTTCTGCTCCGGTTTGTGAACTGTTGATAAAATCAGCTGGAATTCCAGAAGATTTTAAACCATCAACTTGGTCTTTCATCAATGCAATTAAAGGCGAAATTACTACAGTTAATCCATTAAAAATTAAAGATGGAATTTGAAAAGTTATAGATTTTCCTATTCCTGTTGGCATTAAAACTATAGTATCTTTTTCTTCTAAAACATTTTGTATTATTTCTGCTTGTAAATCCCTAAATTTACTATATCCAAAATATTTTTTTAAAATTTTTAAAGCCTCTTCATAGAAATTCATAAATATAAAATTTAAAAAAAAAACAATTTAAAATTTTTTTTTATTTTATTAAAAAAATTATTATTTTTAATAAAATTAAATAAATTATGAAATTAATTTTTGCAAGTCATAATATTAATAAATGTTTGGAAGTTAAAACATTTTTAAAAAATAAATTTGAGATTTTCACTCTTAGTGAAATGGGAATTTACGAAGATATAGCTGAACCTTACAATACCTTTGTTGAAAATGCTTTATCAAAAGCTCGTTATGTTTACAATAAATTGAATATAAATTGTTTTGCAGATGATTCTGGTTTAGAAATTGATTTTTTAGAAGGAAAACCCGGTGTTTTATCTGCTCGTTATTCAGGTGAAGATAAAGATGATGAAAAGAATATACAGAAAGTTTTGAAAGAATTAAATTCTGTAAAAAATAGAAATGCAAAATTCAAAACAGTTATTGCTTTGATTTTTAACGGCAAAGAATATATTTTTGAAGGAGTTGTAAAAGGTGTTATTCTTCATAAAAAAATCGGCAAAAGAAACTTTGGTTATGATCCAATTTTTAAGCCAGATGGCTTTGAAAGATCATTTTCTCAGATGACTTTAGAAGAAAAAAATAAAATCAGTCACAGAACAAAGGCAATAAAAAAACTCACAAAATTTTTAAATATATAAAAAATTATCATTTTTTGGTTTAAATGATTTGTTATTTATAATTTATTTATTTTTAATAAAATAAATTATGAATAAATATATAAATTAAAAAAAGAAAATATAAAATTATGGAAATTTATATAGATGAATACATAAGTTATTTTTATGAAAAAGAAAACTCTTTGATTGTGTTTTATTGGAGTAAAGATACAGAATATATGTCAGATGAAGATTATAAAAAATTAATGCTTAAAGGCTTAGGTTTTGCAAAAAAATATAATCCAAAATATGTAATAAATAATGCCATTGAAAAAAAATATATTACAACTGTAGAAAATCAAGAATGGATTGCAAAAAATGCGATTCAAAAATATTTGAAAATGGAGTTATAAAATTTGCAATAGTTGAAAGTGAAGACATACTTATTCAAATTTCAACAGAACAAGATGCTGAAGAATATAAAGAACCTAAATATGGTGTGATGTTTTTTGAAAAAGAAGAAAAAGCAAGAGAGTGGTTAAAAAAATAATTTTTTTGAAAAAATGACATTTTTTTTAATTATTAAAAAAAATGTCATTTTTTCAAAAAAATTATTTAAGGTCTAAACTTCCAAGATAATCTGCTACACTTTCTTGACTTGCTTTTAAAGCTTTGTCTCCTTTTTTCCAATTTGCCGGACAAACTTCGCCGTTTTCTTCGAAAAATTGCAAAGAATCTACCATCCTTAAAACTTCGTCGATATTTCTACCAAGCGGCATATTATTTATAACTTGATGCTGAACGATACCATTTTTATCTATTAAAAATAATCCTCTGTAAGCCATAGGAACTCCTTCGAAAATTAGTTTTTCATCTTCATCATACTCAAAATTTCCAGCAAGAACATCATAATTCATTGATATTATTTTTGAAAAATCCGCAACTATTGGATAAGTAACACCTTTAATTCCACCGTCTTTTAATTCTGTTTGTAACCATTTCCAATGTGAAAATTCTGAATCCACAGAACAACCAACAACAGCAACATTTCTCTTTTCAAATTCACCTATTTTTTCTTGAAAAGCAACCAATTCTGTCGGGCAAACAAAAGTAAAATCCGCCGGATAAAAGAAAAATACAACATGCTTTTTTCCTAAAAATTGTTCCAAAGAAAAATCAACAATTTCATTACCGTTTACAACAGCTTTTGAATTAAATTCGGGTGCTTTTTTACCTATTAATACTGACATATTATTTTTTTATTAAAAATTTTTTATTTTATTAAATTTACAATTTTTTCATCGCTTTGCCATAAACCGTGTTTAGTGCAATAAGCCATAGCTTTTAATTTCAACTTTTTCTTATTGGAAATAATGTAAAAATCTACTTCTACATTACTGCTAATATTTCCAAGAGTTCCCGGAGGGAAATTGGTTTCTCCCATAAGAGTTTCGCCATTCCAAAGTTGAACATATTTAATAAAATGGTCAAAATCATCTGGATGCGTATATTCTTTACCAACTTTCACTTTTATTTTGAATTTCTCACCTATCTTAGCATTATTTTCACAATAAATAAAAACTGAGTGTCTATCTATAAAATCTTTTTTTGCTTCCTTATCAGAAGCGTCAATTACGTAATAATTTATTTTTGGCATAATAAAAAAATTAAAAATACAAATTTAAAATAATTTATTCAAAAAAAAAATTATTTTATAATTATTTTTTTCACTTTTTCAAAATTATTGCTTTTGATTTTTACAAAATAAGTACCGCTTAAAAAATAAGAAATATCAATTTTATTAAAATTTTCAAGATTTTTTTTCGAAAAAATTATATTTCCTTTTATATCAATAATTTCCATATTCATATTTTTATTTTTCGTTTCTATAAAAATAAAATTTTCTGACGGATTTGGATATAATTTAATTTCCACATTATCAAGATTTTCTATACTTATTGGATAAATACTTGTAATATTTATTTGCTTCGTTATACTTTGTGAGCATTCGCCATTTTCAGCAAAAAGCGTTATTTCATAAACACCAATTTCATCGTAAGAAAGCATTAACGTTTCTTGATTACTGCCTGTAGAAACCACAGGTTCACCTTGAAAATTCCAGTCAATATAAGATAAATTATAATCGCTCATAGTATTAAAAATAACATTTCCACCACTTATTGTATAATCAAAATCTATCTCAATATTACAATCTATACAAAAACTTTCTTCCAAAACAAGTTCTCCAACTATACTATTATAAGTATAAAGGTCATAACAATCGGCTTCTAAATCTTCTGGAATTGTAATTTCTGCTTCTAAATTATTTGAATTATTAACATTAATTTCATAAGATGAAATCACAGTTTCAGTACCCTGTTGAAACCAAACCTGAGTTGTAGAAGTTCCTTGTCCAAAATATGTGTTTAATCCGGAAATTGTAACATTTAAAGTTTCTCCTTGAACTGCTTCATCTGGACTAATACTCAGAAGATGCGGTTCATTTGGATTTGGATTTACAAAAAAACCATCTTCTAACTCCAGAAGACCATCTAAATTATTGTAAACAAAAACATCATAATTCCCAGTATTTACATAAAAAGGAATTGTAATTTCTGCGTCTAAATTATTAGGACTATTTATATCAACTTCATAAGAATTGATTATTGTGCCAGAACCCTGTTGAAACCAAACCTGAGTTGTAGAAGTTCCCTGTCCGAAATGAGTATTTAATCCGGAAATAGTAACATTTAAAGTTTCACCTTTTGTTCCTTCATTAGGATTTACATTTGTAATTTCCTGAGATTTTAATGAAAAAAAACAAGAAATTATTAATAAAAATAAAATTATTTTTTTCTTTTGCATAATTTTTTTATTTTATTTTTTAAATAAATATTTGCAAATAAAGTATAAAAAAAATTATAAAAAAAAATGAAAAATAAATTATTTTTAATCCCAACTGTTCTTAGTGATAATTCTTTAGACAATGTAATTCCTCCAATGGTTTATGAATTAATAAATAATATTGATATTTATATAGTTGAAAATTTAAGAAGTGCGAGACGTTTTTTAAAAAAATTAAATATCAAGAAAAAAATTGATCAATTAGATTTTTTTATTTTAAATAAACATACTTCAAACATTGACTTAGAAATATTTTTAGAAAAAATAAAAGGAAAAGATTTTGCTTTAATGTCTGAAGCAGGTTGTCCGGCAGTCGCTGATCCCGGAGCAAATCTTATTCGTATTTCTCATAAAAAAAATATTAAAATTGTTCCCATAGTTGGTCCGTCGTCAATTTTATTGTCTTTAATGGCATCTGGAATGAACGGACAAAATTTTGCATTTGTTGGTTATTTGCCAATAAAAAAAAATGAAAGAATTAAGAAAATAAAATTTCTGGAAAAACGAGCAAAAAATGAAAATCAAACACAAATTTTTATAGAAACTCCTTATAGAAATTTAAAAATGTTGGAAGATTTATTTTCAGCTTGTAACCCAGAAACAGAAATTTGCATTGCAAGTAATATTACGTCTAAAGATGAATTTATTAAAACGAAAAAAATAAAATATTGGAAAAAGAATATTCCAAGTATTCATAAAATTCCTACAATTTTTTTAATGAGGAATGAATAATGTGGAATGTGGAATGAAAATGAGGAATGAAATTTAATAAAATTTTTCATTCCTCATTCCTCATTAAAAATTCCTCATTATTTTAATATTTTTATAATAATAATCTTCTAATAATTCAGAAGTTAATTGCATAATGTCAATTTCAGAATTCATTAACCATTTTTTAACCTCATCGTCCAGAGGAACATGTGGAATATCAATAACAGATTTCATAGCTTTTAATTCTTCATCTGTCAAAGGCGGAATATCTGAATAATCTATATTATCATCATCATAATAAATTATTCTTTCATCAGGTATCTCAATATTATTATCAACAAATAAAAATGTTTCCAATGCTTCTATTGGTTCGTCATTAAATTCAACGATATATAAAGCCATGTTTTCACCCTTTTTCATTAGTTTTATGGCTTCTTTTTGATTGATTGCTTTTTTTTTCATTTTTTTCATTTTTTAAAATAAATATTACGTTCCTTTTTATTTGCTTTTCTTGCTGATATAATTCGAATTGCATATTTTCTAATTGTATAAACAACAGTTAGAATTGAATAAATAACTTGCCCAATATCTAATAAACGATTTTCATTATTTTTAGGACTCTTAATTTTTTTATGATTTTTATCTTCAAAAATTAATTTTGCTTTATCAAAAGTAATCCCATGCTTTTTAATATTGGAGGAATTTTTATTTTAGTCCCATTCAAATTTTGACATAAAAATTTTTTATAAATTAATTCTGCAAAATTATAATTTTTTTTTAATTAAAAAAAAATATTAAAATTTTGGCATTTTTTGAAAAAAAAAATTTTTTCTCCAAAAAACGATGATTTTTTTTAATATTTTGAAAAAAAATTCTCTCCAAAAAACGATTATTTTTTTTAATATTTGAAAAAAAAAATGCTTAAATTTTAAGCATTTTTTCAAAAAATTATTACTATTTTAGAATAGTAACCTCTCCGGTTTTTCTATGTTTAGTTCCTTTTTCATCTGTATAAATAATTTTCCAAGGATAAACACCAATTTTTGCATAATCTTTACCGTTAATTTTTCCATCCCAAGAAACTTCTTTACTGTTAGTTTCAAAAACTTTTTCTCCCCATCTATTATAAATTACCATATTATAATCTTTATCAGACATTCCTCTAAAATAAGGTTTAAAATATCTATTTTTCTCATGCGGACTATTTGGATTAAAAGCATTTGGAGTGAAAAAAGTGTATTCCTCTTTAACTTCTACATCCATATAAACAGTATCAGAGCAATTATGTTCTGTTTCGCTAATTAATTCAACCTTATAATTTTCTTTTACTGACGGATATTGAAACATAGGATTTCTTTCACTAGAATTTACATTTTCTAAATTATTCTTTCCAAAATTAAAATTCCAATGAGAATAAATTCCAACTTCAGAAACATCTTCAAAATAAACCTGCGGCTTAATTACACTAATAAATTCTGGATTACTAAAAAAACGTGATACAGGTTTTTTATAAACGGTAATTTGATAAAAATCTTCACTAAAACATTTTCCTGGTGAAGTCGATTTTAAACTTATTCCATAATTTCCTTCCTTATCAAAAGTATGGTCTGGAGATTTTAAAGTTGAATAATTTCCTTCTCCAAAGTTCCAAAAATATTCATTATTGTCTCCTTGGTCATCTAAATCAAAAAGAATTGTAAGCGGCTGACAACCTTCTATTACATCAGATTTTATTTTAGATTCAGGAATAGACAAAATTAAAATTTCCACATCTGTAGAAACTTCCGGAGATGGACATTCATCAGAAGCTATCAAATGAAAGATCGTTTTTTCTAAGGTTGGATAAGCATAAAAAGAATTTTCCACCATACCTAAATCTGTTTCATGACAAATATAAGCTTCACCTTTTCCTCCGGAAATATTAAATTCTATGACAGATGAATCGCCCGGACAAACTGAAGTATCTATTGCATGTGCAGTTATTTCCAAAGGTGGATATATTCCAAAGGTAATATGATCTATTGTGTCATTATCATTACTACATTTATCGCCTATTCTAACACTATAAGTTTTTTCTTGTCTTGGTATAACAGTTAGTTCAGAAAGAGTATCTGCATCATTTCCAGTTAGCCATTCATATTCTACCAGCCGTGGATGTATATTATGAAATGTAGTTAATAAAGTGGTTGTATTTTCACCATAACAAAACATTTTATTAGTTTCGGTAATTCCGGCATTTATAAAATTATTATTTACAACATAAATAGTATCAGAATTCGTACTTCCATTATCTCCGGGTTCTTCATTACTTCCACCACAAGGACAACCATTTACAATTGAAATAACAACTGTTTCTGTTGGTTCGTCAATTCCATCAAGATAGGCAGAATAAAATAAAGTATCTCTTTTTTCTCCTTCTGGAATATAAAAAGTATCAGGCATTTCAGAAATATCTTCTCCTAAAATTGCATTTCCTGCAACATTTAAAACAACTTCTAAAGGATGAGACATACCACCATTAGAAGTGTCAACTCTTGTAAAAACATAATAATTTTCACAACCTTCTATAATTTCATTATGTAAATCGTCGAAAGCTGTATTATGTTCTATAGTAACAGGAGCACCTCCGGTAAAACTTCCAGCCTCAATAAAAACGGCAGAACGTAAAGCATGGTCACTACCATTTCCTATGCAAAGTTTTATGTGATAAACTTGACAAGGTTGAACAACCATAGTTGCTGTTAAACTTGTTGTGAAACCATTATATTCGCAATCCGGAGCAGGAAGAGGATTTGTAAAAGCATTGTCATTATTTACATAAAACTCAGGATGAGCAGCTGGACAACCACCACCACCTGTTGCATCATGTATGTTTGCTATGCAAACGGCTTGATTCGTACCAGGTACAAGAGCTATATTAATTGCATCATCTTCAAAAGGTCCATCTATACCTGGTCCACTAACGAAAAATGCAAAAGCATCATTATAGACAGAGCAATTAAAATTAGGATATTCTTCCGAAGCAAATATATATTTAAATTGTACAGTATCTGAAGCCGGAATAAAATCAAATTCTAAAGTTTTTACATCGTGAACACTATTTGTTCCGGCATTTTCCTGTGCAATACTTAATAAATTTTGCACAACTCCGGGGTTAGTAGATTCATAAGTTGGGTCATTTTCAAAAACACCAGTAAGAGTATTCATAGCATGACCAGTAGAAATAACTATTCCTGATGATGAACCTAATGTTCCTCCACCATTACTATAATAACCTAAACTTTCTGGACTTCCATCATATTGCACATTGTATGCTTGTAAACAACCAGTTACTAATGTATCTTCTACTAAAACTGTTGGAGATAAATTTGTATTATTTGCCAATTCTACTTGTAATTGTGAAAACGAATAAAATGGCAGTATAAATATTAAACTTGTTATATAAATAAATTTTTTCATTTTATTTTTTATTAAAATTTTTAACCAAAACAATATTCTTTTCAAAAACTGTTATTCCTAAGTTATTTTTTTTCATAAATACTATTTCTCAATTAAAATATTTAATATAATTATTTTGGCTCATAAAATTAAATTACTACGGAACAATTATTATATTCATATCTTTTATAAAATTAAAATTGTCCTATAAAAAAAAGACCAATTTTTTTTTAAAAGGTTGCAAAAAATAAATTTTTTTGTATTTTAATTTATAAAAAAATTTTTTTTCAAAAATCGTCCAAAATTTTAATATTTTGATTTGAAAATTTTTTTTCAAAAATCGTCCAAAATTTTAATGTTTTTAAAACAATATTTCGAAAGCAAACATTTGGAGGTTAAAAAAAAACTCCAATGTTAAAATTTTTTTTTCAAAAATCGTCCAAAATTTTAATGTTTTTTAATTGAAATTAAAAAAAAATTTTTTTTCAAAAAACGACCAAAATTTTAACATTTTTGAAATTTCAAAAAAAAAAAATTATTTCAAAGTTCGTCCAAAATTTTAATATTTTTTAAATCAAAATAAAAAAAATTTTTTTCAAAGTTCATCCAAAATTTTAATATTTTTTATTTGAATTAAAAAAAAATTTTTTATTTTAATTTATAAAAAAAAATAAAAATTTAATTATTTTTGCATAAAAAAAATAAAAATATGAAAACAGAAAATATTGAAAAAGCTAATAAATTTTTTGAAAAAGCTGGAAAAGCTTATCAAAAAAATGATTATATAACAGCAAAAAATAATTTAGGACAAGCAATAAAATTAAATCCAAAATTTGCAGATGCTTATAATAATTTAGCTTTTCTTTTACAAAAAGATTATTTTAAAGATTATAAAAAAGCAAAAGAATATTATGAAATAGCAATAAAATTAAATCCAAATTATGCAGAAGCTTATTATAATTTAGCTCTTCTTTCTAATGATTATTTTAAAGATTATAAAAAAGCAAAAAAATATTATGAAATAGCAATAAAATTAAATCCAAAATTCATAGCTGCTTATAATAATTTAGCTATTCTTTTAGAAAAAGATTATTTTAAAGATTATGAAAAAGCAAAAGAATATTATGAAATAGCTATAAAATTAAATCCAAATTATGCAGTATCTTATAATAATTTAGCTAATCTTTTAAATAATTATTTTAAAGATTATGAAAAAAAAGCAAAAAAATATTATGAAATAGCAATAAAATTAAATCCAAATCTTGCAGAAGCTCATCATAATTTAGCTATTCTTTTATCTAATGACTATTTTAAAGATTATAATAAAGCAAAACTTTATTTTAATAAATATGAAAAACTTAGCAAAATAGATGAAAAAAATTATTTTAAAAAAAATTCTAATAAAATAAATTCTATAAATAGTATAAATATTGAAAATTATTTCTTTCT
>JAOZVH010000132.1 GCA_029938235.1 Bacteroidales bacterium | reverse complement strand
TTTTTTTCAAAAAACGTCCAAAAATTTATAATTTTAATTTTCAAATTATTATAAAAAAAATTTTTTTCAAAAAACGCCAATTTTTTATGATTTTTAAATTAAAAAATTTTTTTTCAAAAAAACGTCCAAAAATTTATAATTTTAATTTTTAATTTAATTATAAAAAATTTTTTTTTCAAAAACCGCCAATTTTTTATGATTTTCAAATTAATTATATTTTTTTTAAATTGTTACACCAATAATAATAACATCATCAATTTGTCTTAAATTTCCTTTCCAATTTTCTAAAGTTTTATCAAGTATCTGTTTTTGCTCTGCCATTCCTTTATTTTGAATATTTAAAAGTAAATTTTTAAAACGCTTTTTCATAAATTTTCTACCTTTTTCACCTCCAAATTGGTCCACATAACCATCTGAAAATGTATATAAGTTATCATTTTTTTTCAATTGAAATATATGATTAGTAAAAGGTTTTTCTTTTATATAAATTCCTATTGGTTGTCTGTCCCCTTTAAATTCTATTAATTCATTATTTCGTAATAGATAAAGAGGATTATTCGCTCCGGAGAATTGTAGCACTTTAGTTTTTGTATTTATCACACATAATGCTAAATCCATACCATCTTTAGTTTCATTACTATCTACACCTTTTTGTTTCAAAGAATTTTTTAATCTTTCACGTAATAGATTTAAAATTTCATTTGCTTTAATATCTTTTTTCTTAACGATTTCGTTTAATAATGAAGCACCAAGCATACTTACAAAGGCACCTGGAACTCCGTGTCCAGTGCAATCTACTGATACAAATATTATAAATTCGTTCATCTTTTTTGCCCAATAGAAATCTCCACTAACTATATCCTTAGGTTTGAAAAATATAAAATAATCAGAAAAATTATTTTCAAATAAATGATGATTTGGTAAAATTGCATTTTGTATCCGACTGGCATAGTTAATACTATCTCTTATATTTTTATTACTTATTTCAAGTTCTTTTTTTTGCGATATAAGATTATTATTTGCTTCTTGATATAGTTTCATAAATATATTTAAAACTGTTATAACTATAATGTATAAAATTGTATAACTGATAATTAAGTCAATATATCTGTCTGTTCTATTATTATAATTAATAACAAATTCTGGAAAAAAATATTCAATACACAAAGTAGAAATAATTGTTAATAAAAACAATGTCAAATATAATTTTTTTTTATCTGGCATAGTTGTTATAACTATTATCAAGAAAAACATTGAAAAATATTGAAACCCACCTTGTGAACCACCATTAAAAAACCAAAAAACAGGGAAAAATACAAATAGAAGATATGCAAAAGTTATTTTAGATATTAAATTAAAATTTTTTTTTATTATGGAATACAGATAAAATCCTGCAAAGAGTAAGGAGCTGAAAATAGGAAATATATACGAAAACGGATCTAATCCAACAGAGTAATTACCAATTGCTCCCATGATATTCATTATTATACCAGCAAATGATGTTGCATTAAAAATGCGATGCTGAAGAGAAAAAATTTTTTTGTCTCCAATTAAAGTATCTAAAATGTATCTATAAAAATTATTTTTATTATTATCTATAATTTTTATAGATTTTTTCATTGTGTCATCTACAAAAACTATAGATTTTTTTTTGTTCTCTTTCATAATATTTTTATTTTCAATAATTGAATTTTTTCAAAAAAATGACCAAAATTTTAACATTTTCAAAATTTATTTAAATTGAAAAAAATTTTTTCAAAAAATGACCAAAATTTTACGATTTTTTAATTTCAAAATAAAAAAAATTTTTTTCAAATTCGCCCAAAATTTTACGATTTTTTAATTTCAAAATAAAAAAAATTTTTTTCAAAAAACGCCCAAAAATTTAAATATTAATTTTTCAAAAAAATTTTTTTTTGAAAAATTAATATTTTTTTAATATTTTTGAAATTAAAAAATAATTATGTTAAAAGGAAAAAATTTTATTGTCGGAATAACTGGCGGAATTGCTGCTTATAAAACTGCTTCTTTGGTAAGATTATTAATAAAAGAAGGTGCAAATGTTAAAGTTTTAATGACACCTTTGGCTAAGGAATTTATAAGTCCATTAACTATGGCAACCTTAGCAAAAAACCCCGTTTTGATAGATTTTTTCTCTGCGGAAAATGGAAACTGGAACAGTCATGTAAATCTTGGTATATGGGCTGATGCTTATATTATTGCTCCGGCAACCGCAAATACTATGGGAAAAATGGCAAATGCTGTGGCAAATAATTTATTAGTTACAACTTATTTATCTGCAAAATGTCCGGTTTTTATTGCTCCAGCTATGGATTTAGATATGTATAAACATCCAGCAAATCAACGAAATATGAAATATTTAAAATCCATTGGAAATAATTTTATAGAATCTGACACCGGAGAATTAGCAAGCGGTTTATTTGGAAAAGGACGTATGGCAGAACCTGAAAAAATTGTAGAAAATGTAAAATTTTTTTTTCAAAATAAATTGAAATTAAAAGGAAAAAAGTTCTTAATTACAGCAGGAGCAACTCATGAAAAAATAGATCCCATTCGTTTTATTGGTAATTATTCTACAGGAAAAATGGGTTTTGCCATTGCTGAAGAAATTGCAAATCAAGGTGGAGAAGTAATTTTAATTGCTGGAAAAGTTTCTGTAAAAATAGAGCATAAAAATATAAAAAAAATTTTTGTTACGTCTGCAGAAGAAATGTATAATCATTGTTTAGAGCATTTTGAAAATGCAGATTTTTCAATAATGACAGCAGCAGTTTCTGATTTTACACCTGTTTTGACTTTTGATAAAAAACTCAAAAGAGGAAAAGAAAATTTAACTTTGGAATTAAAACCAACAAAAGATATTGCAAAAAAATTAGGTGAACTGAAAACAAAAAAACAAATTTTAATTGCTTTTGCATTGGAAAGTCATAACGAAATAGAAAATGCAAAATTGAAAATTAAAAATAAAAATTTAGATTTTATTGTTTTAAATTCTTTGAAGAATAAAGATACTTGTTTTGAAAGCGATAATAACAAAATTACAATTATTGACAATTTACATAAAATAGACCTTTTTGAAAAAAAATCAAAAAAAAACGTTGCTAAAGACATAGTGAAAAAAATTATTAATTATTAATGGTTAATGGTTAATTGTTAATGAATAATAAGTTTTTCATTATTTCTCATTCACAATTAACCATTAACAATTACTTATTTATTTTTTTTTATCCATTCGTAACCTTTTTTTTCCAATTCTAATGCGAGTTCTTTACCGCCAGTTTTTACGATTTTTCCGTCGTAGAGAATATGAACGAAGTCCGGAACAATATAATCTAAAAGTCTCTGGTAATGAGTTATTACTATGCTTGCGTTATTTTTTGATTTTAAAGTGTTTACACCATGTGCAACAACCTTCAAAGCATCAATATCTAAACCAGAATCTGTTTCATCTAAAATAGACAATTTCGGCTCTAAAATAGCCATTTGGAAAATTTCGTTCTTCTTTTTTTCTCCACCAGAATAACCTTTATTTATAGATTTACTGGATAACTTACTACTAATTCCTACTAATTTTTGTTTCTCTTTTACAAGTTTTAAAAATTCACGAGGACTTAGCTGCGGTAAATTTTTATGTTTCCTATGCTCTGCAAGAGCTCTTTTCATAAAATTTATAATACTAACTCCTTCTATTTCAACAGGATACTGAAAAGCCAAGAATAAACCTTCTCTGGAACGTTTTTCAATTGGCATTTTTAAAAGATTTTTATTTTCAAAAATTACTTCGCCATCAGTAACAAAAAAATCATTTTTTCCAGCCAAAACAGATGCTAATGTACTTTTTCCTGAACCATTAGGTCCCATAATTGCATGAACCTCTCCAGCTTTAACCTCTAAGTTAAGACCTTTTAAAATCTCCTTATTTTCTATTTTTACTTTTAAATTTTTTATAAAAAGCATAATTTTATTTTATTTTTGAATTGCAAATGTAAAAAAATTAAATAATTATTTTACATTTGTGAAAAATTTGAAAAATAATTTTATTTTTGAAAAAATATGAATAACTTTTTTATACATTTATTTGGTAAAGATATAACTTTTGCCAATGCTGGTTTCGTTTATTTGCTTTTGCTTTTAATTCCTGCTATAATTTGGTATGTTTTAAAACAAAAAAAGCAAGGAGTAAATTTGCAAATTTCAAGTCTAAAAGCATTCAAAAATGCTCCTAAAACGTATAAACATTATTTGCGTCATTTTTTATTTCTTCTGCGACTAATGAGTTTTTCATTGCTTGTTATTGTTTTGATGAGACCACAATCTAAGGATAGTTGGCAGGATATTACAACAAAAGGAATAGACATAGTTATTGCATTAGATATTTCCGGAAGTATGCTTGCCGAAGACCTTAAACCAAATCGTTTAGAAGCTTCAAAAAGAGTTGCGATGAAATTTATATCCGGACGACCAACTGACAGAATTGGATTAGTTGTTTTTAGTGGTGAAAGTTTTACGCAATGTCCTTTGACAATCGACCATAAAGTTTTGATTAATTTATTTAAAGATATAAAAAGTGGTATGATAGAAGACGGAACAGCAATAGGTCTTGGATTAGCAAATGCTGTAAATCGTTTGAAAGACAGTGATGCAATTAGTAAAATAATTATTTTATTGACTGACGGAGTAAATAATTCCGGAGAAATTGCTCCAATAGATGCCGCCAAAATTGCGAAAATTTTTGGTGTTAGGGTTTATACCATAGGAATAGGAACACGTGGAAAAGCTCCTTATCCTGTTCAAACTCCATTTGGAAAACAATATCAATATCAAGAAGTTGATATAGATGAAAAAACTTTGAAAGATATTTCTAAACGTACAAATGGAGAATATTTTAGAGCAACAGATAATAAAAGTTTAAAAAATATATATACAGAAATTGATAAATTAGAAAGGTCTAAAATTGAAATTAAAAAGCAAAGTAAAAAGAACGAAGAATTTTTATTTTTTGCCATTTGGGCAGGAATTTTATTAATTTCTGAAATTTTATTAAAAAATAAATTTTATTAAAAAAATAAAATTATGAAAAAAATTAAAATCTTAGATAAAGAATTTGAGATATTTATAAATAAAAAAGAAATTGAAAATGCTTTGAATAAAATAGCAAATCAAGTAAATGAAGATTATAAAGATAAAGAAGTAATTTTTCTTGGAATTTTGAATGGTTCATTTATGTTTGCTTCGGATTTATTTAAGAAATTAAAAGTCAAAGCTAAGATAACTTTTTTAAAATTAGCTTCTTATGATGGTGCTTCAAGCACAGGAAAAGTAAAACGTTTGATCGGAATCAATGAAGTTATAGAAGATAAAAATCTAATTATTTTGGAAGATATTGTTGATACAGGAATAACTATTGACCATATTATCAGACAATTAAAAGGATATGAACCAAAAGAAATTAAAATTGCTTCTTTTTTATACAAACCTGATTCTGATAAAAAGAAAATTCCAATAGATTATATTGGAATAGAAATTCCAAATGATTTTATTGTTGGATATGGATTAGATTATGATGGTTACGGTAGAAATTTAGAAGAAATTTACAAAATTTGTGATTCATAAAATCGTAATAAAATTAAAAAAAAACGGCGTTTTTTCAAAAAAAAAATTTTTTTTATTTTGAAATTAAAAAATGTTTAAATTTTGGACGATTTTGAAAAAAAATTTTTTTGTTTTGAAATTGAAAAATGTTTAAATTTTGGACGATTTTGAAAAAAAATTTTTATTTTGAAATTGAAAAATGTTTAAATTTTGGACGTTTTTTGAAAAAAAAATTTTTTTATTTTGAAATTGAAAAATGTTTAAATTTTGGACGTTTTTTGAAAAAAAAAATTTTTTTATTTTGAAATTGAAAAATGTTTAAATTTTGGACGATTTTGAAAAAAAAATTTTTTTATTTTGAAATTAAAAAATGTTAAAATTTTGGACGATTTTGAAAAAAATCTTTTTGAAAAAAATTAAAAAATTTTATTTTTATCTTTATTTTTTGAAAAATTAATATGTATTCCTAAATTAAAATAAGTTTTTTTATTATAATCAAAATCTATATCTTTTAAACAAAAAGAAACTCCAAGTTGTCCAACAATTTTTAATTGTTTATAACCTAATTTTAAAGTCAAAGCAGGTTCTATAAAAGGGTAAGTTTTATCACCTATTTCTAATTTATTTCCAAACCAATAAAACTCATCTGATTCTCTCAAAACATCTTCAGAGTCAATTTTTTCTTTGAAATTTGTTTTATTAAATTCAAAAAAAGAGGCTCTTAGAGAAAAAGCAAAATCAACAAATTTACTACTTTTCCCTACAGTTGATTGTATGAAAAATTTATTAAAATTTGCTTCAGCAAGACTATTTTTTGAATAAAAACTTGTTTTTCCCATACCATATCCAGCATAAGTTTCAAATATTCCATTTTTAAAATATCCCGGTGCAACTTCCAAATAAGAAAATCTAAATTCGTCATTTACAGAATAATTTACCTCTGGTTTATTTTGATAAATATTTTGAATATTTACCATAAATCCAAAATTTTTCTGAAAAGAATATGCACTTTGTAAATCTACAGAATATGCTTTTTTGTTTTTTTTTGTCTGGTCGTTTATTAAAATAGCCATTTGAAATTCTTTTTTATCCTTAAAAAGCGGAGTATTTATAGAACTTGCTTGGTATAAATTAGACGAAATATTACAACTGTAAAAAGTAAATAATATAAAGATAAATAATATAAATTTTAATTTTCTCATTTTTATAATAAATGAAATTTTTATAAAAAACGTATTTTTTATGAAAAAATTTTGTTTTTTATAATTTTAAAGTTTTTTATTTTTTATTTTTTCCTCTAAAAATTCAGAGCCTTTACCTATTTCCATTGCTTTTTTCCAAAATTCCAATGCTTTTGTTTTTTTATCTAATTTATATAAAATATCACCATAATGTTCTAAAATAACTGTTCTTTTATCGCCTCCGTGCAAAATTGCCTTTTTAATAATTTCTAAGCTTTGAATAAATTCTCCTTTTTTATACAATATCCAAGCGTATGTATCCAAATATGACGCACTTTTATCATTTTTTTCTATACATTTTTTTATCATTTTTTCAGCTTTTTCTAAACTATCTGCTCGCAAAGACAAAAAATAACTGTAATTATTTAATATATAAATATTTTCTGGGTCTATTTTTAAAACATTTTCATAGGCGATATCTGATTTTTTATGCTCTTTTAATTTGTTATAAACGTCACCCATATAAGTATAAAATTGAATACTTAATTCATCTTCATCTATGAGAACAGATACACCATTTTCAAAAGATTTAATAGATTCTTCATTTTTATTCAAACGACTTTCTGCAAAACCTTTTAGCAAATATAAAACTGCCTGAGTGGGAAAATATGTAATTGCTTCTTCACAGTCTTCTATTAAAACTTTATATTTTTCCAATCTATTTTCTAAAAATAATAATTCTCTCCATACCATAAATTCATTTTTTTCTAATTTTAATGCATATTTAAAATATTTTATTGCTTCTTCTTCTTTTCTTTCTCTAATTAAAAATTCTGCATAAACAGTATTAATCCTTGCATTTTCTGGATGTGTTTCTAATAAAATTTCTAATAAATTTGAAAATTCTTTTTCCATTTTATTTTCATCTGATACAGATAAAAATGATGCAAAAATATTTAATTTTAAATCTATCTCTAAATCCTTATTTTTAAAAGCAATTTTTAATTCTTCTATTGCTTTTTCGTCTTTATTTTGCACCCTATAAAACTCTGATAAAGATAAATGTACCAAACCATTATTATTATCAATTTCCAATAATTTATCATAAATTTTTCTTGCTTTTTCATAATCTTTTTTAGAAAGATATAAATCAGCAAGCATACCATAATATTTGCTTTCTTTTGGGAATTTTTTTATTAATTTTTTTAATTCTTTAATTGCTGCTTCTAAATTTCCTTTATATAAAAAAATTCTTTCTTTATTTATGCTCACTTGCGAACTTACGCCAATTTGTTTTTCTATTTTATTATAAATCTTTATTGCTTCTTTTGTTTGACCATTATTTGTTAAAAGTATTGCTAAATCATAATACAAATTAAAATGCTCTGGATGTGATTTTATTGTTTTTTTTAATATCTCTATGGAATTAGATAATTCATTATTTTGTCTATACAACTCAGCAAGAAATAATTGATACCATAAGTTTTTAGAATTTAATTCTAATGCTTTTTCTGAAAAAAAAATCGCTTCGTCAATTTTTTCTTCAATAAAATAAATTCGTGATAACTCATAGTTTGACGATGCACTGAGAGGATTTAATTTTATAGATTTTTCATACAAATCTTTTGCAATGGAAATATTACCAAGCATTTTTTGTTTTGATGCTTCTACAAAACTATACTTAAAAGCAATTTGTTTTTCTTCATTTTGTATGGCTTCATCAGAAAGTTTTTTTTTATTTTTCAATAAAGAGCATGACGAAAATAAAATAAGTAAAAAACAAATTAAAAAAAAATTTTTTTTCATTTTTATATTTTTAATAAAAAATGACAATTTAATAAGAAATTAATAAAAAAAAATTTTTTTTCAAAAATGTCAATTTTTTACGAATTTTATAAAAAAAAAAATTTTTTCAAAAATGTCAATTTTTTACGAATTTTATAAAAAAAAATTTTTTTTTCAAAAAAACGGCAATTTTTTACGATTTTCTATGATTAAAATTTTTTCAAAAAAAACGACATTTTTTTACGAATTTTATAATTAAAAATTTTTTTCAAAAAAACGGCAATTTTTTACGAATTTTATAATTTATAAAAAAAATTTTTTTTCAAAAAAACGACATTTTTTTAATGATTTTCAAAATTAAAAAAAATTTTTTCAAAAAAACGATATTTTTTTACGAATTTTATAATTAAAAAAAAATTTTTTTTCGAAAAAACGACATTTTTTTACGAATTTTATAATTAAAAATTTTTTCAAAAAAACGGCAATTTTTTACGAATTTTATAATTTATAAAAAAAATTTGGCTATAGAACCTTTTTATGGTGAGTTTTTTTTCATAAAAAAATTGTGAAAAATTTGTGTTTTTTTCAAAATA
>JAOZVH010000131.1 GCA_029938235.1 Bacteroidales bacterium | reverse complement strand
GTATATTATTACCGTTTTGAAAATTTCTATGTATTATATGATTTTGGTGCAAACAGTCAAGATACATGGGAAGTCATAGGAAATGAAGAATATATTTTTCAAGAATGTGATAGTATTTATGAAGTATTGGTAGATAGTTCTGATATTTTTTATCACAATGATTTTAATTTAAAAAGATTATATATGAATTATCCTGAAGGCGATGAATATACTTATCCAAATCCATTGGCATTCTATGGCGAAATAATTGAACGTATAGGTCCTGCACATTCTTATATGTTTCCAACGAATAATGGCTGTAATATTATGGATCTTGCATCTGAAGGAGGTAGTTTGCGATGTTATTTTGATAACGAGTTTGGTTCTTATAAGATAACTTCTAATGAATGTGATCATATAATAACGAGTATTGAAAATATTGACATAGATGATCCTTTGCGAGATTCATATATTTATCCAAATATTTTGCAATCTTTTGAATTAGTGAATATAAAATCCAAAAATTATATTAATGAAATTAAGATATTTGATGTTCAAGGTAAAGTTTTATATGAAAATCTTATAAATTCAAAAGATTTTTCTCTAAATTTGAATTTTTTAAAAAATGGATTATATCTAATAAAATTCAACAATACAACACACAAGATATTAATTAGCAGATAAATAATATTTAATAGATTGCAATCTTGCAATCTATTAAATTAAAAAAATCATAAAATTTTGGGCAAATTATTAAAAAAATTTTTTTTAATTTAAAAACATTAAAATTTTGGAGGTTTTTTGAAAAAAAATTTTTTTATTTTAAAATTAAAAAATCATAAAATTTTGGACGAATTTTTGAAAAAATTTTTTATTTTGAGATTAAAAAATCATAAAATTTTGGACGAATTTTTGAAAAAATTTTTTTAATTTAAAATTAAAAAATCATAAAATTTTGGACGATTTTTGAAAAAAAAATTTTTTATTTTGAGATTAAAAAATCATAAAATTTTGGACGAATTTTTGAAAAAATTTTTTTAATTTCAAAATAAAAAATATTAAAATTTTGACGTTTTTTGAAAAAAAAATTTTTTATTTTGAGATTAAAAAATATTAAAATTTTGGACGAATTTTTTCAAAAATTTTTTTTTATTTTGAGATTAAAAAATATTAAAATTTTGGACGATTTTTGAAAAAATTTTTTTTATTTCAAAATAAAAAATAATAAAATTTTGGGCATTTTTAAAAAAAAAAAAAATTTTTATTATAAAATATTATTCTATTTTTTTATTTTCTAATCTTGAAATTTCTATTTAAAAGCAGAAAAATCATAAGAAATTTTAAAGAAAAATTCTCTTGAAGTTCTTGGTAGTTCTGCATTATAACCAAAATAAGGTTGCACGTATTTATAATTAGAATTGAAAATATCATAAAAACCAAAACCAAAACGAAAACCTTGAAAAAATAAATTTTCTATATTTAAATAAATATCTGAAATATAAGAGGATGGATATTTTTTAAGTTTCCCAAGTGGATAGTAAGAATCATTTTTTGTTAATGCCATGTGCGCATAACGTTCTCCATAACGAATAAAACTGTAATGTATAGAAAGCTCGTCTGTGATATTTAACATTAAATCTAATGAAAATTGATGCTTTGGAAAAGCTAAGACAGCATTATCTTCTATAATATTATTTTCTCTATTTTTAATATTAAAATCAAATTCTGAGATAGAATATACTGGAATAACATTTTCTCCCTTAGTTGTATAAAAAGTATAATTACACTCTAAACTTCCCCAGTTATCTTTGAATTTTGTTTCCAGTTCAAAACCATTTGTTCCGGAACTTTCAAAATTTTGATAAACATTTAAACCAAATAATTGTCGTCCTATTCCTTGGTTTGTATTTTCATAAATTTTATCTATTATATCATCTCTATAAGTATAATAAACTATAGTGTTTTTTGTTATTAAAGAATAAATATTTGCTTTTGCAAACAACTTTTTTGAAAATTGATAACCAATTTCAAACTCAAAAAATTCTGTAGTCTCAGCTTTTAATTCTCTTTCTATATTTATAATTTCAGTAGTATCGGCATTTATTTCATATTTTCCTGTAAAAGAATTTGCAATGTTTCCGGCTGTAGGATTACGAAATCCAACACCTATCATAAATTTAAAATTTATTTTACCAAAACGTTTTGTTAAAGCAATTCTTGGTAAATATTTACTCGTTGATAAATAGTTTTTTTCATAACGAATACCTGTAGTTAGGTTAAAAAAGTTTAATCTAAAAACTCCTTGAATATAAGAAGACGCATTAAAAAGAGCATTAATATCTTCTTTTTTAGAATTCTCCGTATATTCAATATTGTCATCTTTCATAAAAGCATCTATAAAAAATTCTGTACCAACAGTAAATTTTATACGATGATTAAATTTGTAATGTAATAATAATGATGGTTTCATTTTTACAGTAAGGTTTTCTAATTCAGAATAAATGGTGTCAGAATTAGTAGAATTAATTTCTCTGCCTTGAATAATTAAATTTAATTTTGAAATTAAATTTAATCTTTTATTAGCATATAAATTATATTTTACTTCATTATAAATGGTTCCTGTTTTAAGAATAGTTTTATGTCTTTTATCAATATCTAAATTACTCAAATCTTTTACTTCATAATTATCAATTAAAGTTTTAAAAGAAAAATTTTTATATCTATATTTTATAGAAAAAAAACTAGGCTTTATATCTGATTCATTTCTCAAACTAACGATATCACTTATTCCATGTTCTGACCAATTCCTCATATCATAAAAAGCAAGATGCTCTTTGTTACTTCTTTGTCCATATCCGCTAAAAAATTGAATACTTAGATCTGAATTTTGCCAATTTTTCCCAAAAAATAAACCAAAATTATTTCTTACTAACATACCGTCAGCTTTACCTTTTACCCAAAAAACATCTAATCCTTCTGTATCTTTTGAATTATAAGTAATAATATTTATTACCGCAAACTCTGCAAAACCACCATAATCTGCCGAACCAGCACCTCTAATAATTTCTATTTGTTTTATCATATCTACAGGAAAACGATTTCCAAAATATAATTTTCCTGTAAAAATTTCATTAAATTCTTGACCGTCTACCATCATTAAAACTTTCCCTTCATTTGACCAGTTTCCACGAATACCAAGTCCAACTTTTCCTTTTTCATCTAATGCAAAATGAAAACTTGGAACAAGTTTCAAAATATCCATAAGATCTCTTGCTCCGGATTTTCTAATTTTTTCTTCATTTATAATTGTAATTATATTTGGAGCATTTCGTGTAGAAAATATATTTCGTGTAGAAATTTTTGTTATTTTATTTAATTCTTCTTCTAATTCAGAACATTTTTTTCTTCCTTTTAATCTCCCAATTGCATCTAAATCAATATCATAAATTTCCTCTAAATTTTTATATTGGTTTCTAAATTTTTTCTTATGTTTTTTAAAAAAAATAAAACTTGTATCTAAATATTCTTTTTTATTTTTTACGAAAGAGTCTATACTAAAAAAACGTATATTAAAGATAGAATCTAATTTAGAAACACTTATTTTGAATGTTGAATCAATAAGTTTTATATTAAAAATTGTATCATAAGAAACATTATTTTTAATTGTATCTTGTCCGGATAAATTAAAAGCAATAAAATACAGAAAAACAAATATCAATTTTTTTATTAAAAATTTATTCATAATAAAAATTTTAAATAAATATTAAAAAAATTAAAAAAAATAAGGATTTTAATAAAAAAAATATTTTATATAAAATAAAAAAATTTAGTTTTGTAATTTAAATTTATTCATTATGATTTCTAAGAAAAAAAGTTATTATATATTTCTAAAAAAAAAATATTTGTTTCCACAAGGAGAATTTGAAGTGAAAAATAATTTTCTATTTTTTAATGGTATAGATTTAAATGAAATTATAAAAAAATATTCTACACCTTTAAGAATAAGTTTTTTACCAAAAATAACAGAAAATATAAAAAAATCATTTTTTTTATTTGAAAAAGTAATGTCAGAAATGAATTACGAAGGAGAATATTTTTATGCTTACTGTACAAAAACATCTCCATTTTCTTTTATTTTAAATAAAATGTTAAAAGAGAATTTTAAGAATTTTGGCATAGAAATTTCATCATCTTTTGATATTGAAATAATTAGAAACTTATATAAGAAGAATATTTTCACAAAAAAAAATTTTTTAATATGTAATGGTTTCAAAACAGAAAATTACATATCTGGAATTTTAGAACTTTACAGAAAAGGCTTAAAAAATATTATAACAATAATAGATAATCAAGAAGAAATTCATAAATATAATTTAAAACCCAATGAAAAATTAAATATTGGAATTAGATTGATGACAGGAGAAAATTATCATACACATTTAAAAAATTCTCGTTTTGGAATATCGGAAAAAAACTTTTTTTCTTTTTATCAAAAAAACATTAAAAATAATTCAAAATTTCGTTTAAAATTATTACATTTCTTTGCAGATTCATTTTCATTTCAAAATGAAAAAAATTTTTTTATTGAAATGAAAAAAATTACAAATCTGTATTGTGCTTTAAAAAAGAGTGGTTCTACAGATTTAGATAGTATAAATATTGGTGGAGGTTTTCCTGCAAAATTTAGTTTAGATTTTAATTTTGATTTTGAGAAAACTATTTTTAAAATTATAAATACAATATATTTGATTTGTAGAAAAGAAAATGTTATATTGCCAAATATTTTTACTGAATTTGGAACTTATACTGTTGCCGAAAGCGGAGCAATAATAGCTTCTGTTATCGGAGAGAAAAATGAAAATAATAAAGAAAAATGGTATATTTTAGATACTTCGTTTTTTTCTACCATTCCAAATGTATGGGCTTTTAATAAAAAATATATTTGTTTACCGATAAATAATTGGAATAAATCTTATGAAGAGGTAAATATTGGTGGATTGACTTGTGATAATTCTGATTTTTATAATAAAGAAAGAAATATAGAAGAATTAATTCTACCTTTAAAAGAAGAAAAAAAAGATTTATATTTAGGTTTTTTTAACACAGGTGCTTATGAGGAAGTTTTAGGTTCTTATTCTGGTTTGCAGCATTGTTTAATTCCGTCTCCTAAACATCTAATTATAGATATAAAAAAAGATGGAAGGTTTGATTATTTTCTTTTCAAGAAAGAACAAAAAGAAAAAGAAATATTAAAAATTTTGGGTTTTTAATGAAAAAAAATTTTTATAGAAAAATATTTATTACATTTGAATCTTGTAAATTGATTGTTATTTTGCGAAAAATGAAATATAAATGTCTGTTATCTCTTGTTTTGTTAATTGTTATTTTACAATATTCTTGTGAAAATATTCTTGAAAGTAGTCAAGAAGGAGTCATAGAGTATGAAGTAGAATATCTGGAAGATGAAGATGAATTACCAATAATTGCTATTTTGCCTTCTAAGATGCATCTTTCTTTTAAAGAAGGATTTTCAACAAGTAAAATGAGTGGTTTTGCAAGTACATTTGGTTTTGGTTATTTGTCGAAAAATAATGCAAAGACATCTTTTTATTTTTATATGATGGGACAGAAATACTTTTTTGAAACCAATTCTAAGGATTTTGCTTTTGGTTATATAGAAGATAAAAATTTAAAAACAGATTCTGTAACAGACGAAACAAAAAAAATTGCAGGATATTTATGTAATAAAGCAATTATAAAATTACCTTACAAGGATTTACCAAAAGCAGAAATCTATTATACAGATGAAATAAGAATAGATAATTCTACAGATTATCATCCTTATAAATCTATAAATGGTGCTTTAATGAAATTTGAAATTAAAATGATAGGCATAAGAATGAGGTTCACAGCAAAAAATGTAAAATTCATAAAAATAGAACAAGAGACATTCGAAATTTCTGAAGACTTCAAAAAAATGACTAAGGAAGAACTAACAAAATTTCTAAGTGATAAAATAACACGAAAAAAATAAATTTTTTATATTTTATATATAAAAAATTTCATAAAAAAATTACGATTTATGAAAAAAATTTTTTTTTCATAATATAAATTAATATTTTATTTTTTTTATTTAATTTTTCATTTTATTTGTATAAATTAAATTAAAAAAATATTTCATAATAAAATGAAAAATTATGATTAGGAAAATGTATAAAGCTTTTAACGAGTGGGATTTAGATGATTTAAAAAAAGAATTTAACATTTTGCAAAGTACAGATGAAGATCTTTTGGAAAAATGGTTTTCTATGGAAAAGAATATTCCTAAGGAAGATTTCGAAAAAATTAAAATATTAAGAAAAACTTTGCATAGAAGAGTTAATTCATGGAATGAGAGCGAATTAAATTTTCGTTTTATTGCTCCTCTTGTTTATTTAGTTGGTCTGGAAAGTATTACAGAAACAATTTTTTTAGATAGGAAAATTTTCAAAGAAATAGATAAGAAAATTTTAGGAGGAGAATTTGATTTGGCTTTTGGAACAGGAAGATATAATCCAAAAGAGATATATTTTTGTATGCACATGCATAAAAGAGAAAGAGGAAAAGTTACAAATCCATTGGCAGATCTATTAATTACCATGTTTACAATTCAATTAAATAACGAAGAAAAACATCCTATTTATGGTGTTTATGTTGTTGGAAGGTTATGGTTTTTTGTGGTTTTTGACAAACAAAAATATTCTGTTAGTAAATCATTCGATACAAGTAAAAAACAAGTATTCGAGGCATTTTCTCATTTGAGAAATTTGAAAAATTTAATTTAAAATATTTATTTATTTATGAATAAAAGTTTTTTAAAAACATTTTTTACTGCAATTATTGGTGGTTTAATAAGTATATTCGTTTATAATATTCTGGAAGATTTAAATATTCCTATTGTGGAAAAATCTTTTGTTAATTCTATTAATTTGAGTGGAACGAGTTCTGATTTTACATTTGCAGCAGAACAGTCTCTTTCTGGAGTTGTTCATGTTAAAACAAAATTTCAACAAAAGACAAAATATTATAGTAATCCTTTTGACTTTTTTTTCGGAGATAAAATTTATGAATATACTCCTCCACCTGTTCTTTCTTCTGGCTCTGGTGTAATTATTTCTAAGGACGGTTATATCGTAACAAATAACCATGTTATTGATAAATCACAAGAAATAGAAGTAGTTTTAAATGACAAAAGAAGTTACCATGCAAAATTAATAGGAACAGACCCAAGCACAGATCTTGCAGTTTTAAAAATAGATTGTAAAAATTTACCGCTTTTAAGTTATGGAAATTCTGATGAATTAAAAGTTGGTGAATGGGTGATAGCAGTTGGAAATCCTTTCAATTTAACTTCTACAGTAACTGCCGGAATAGTCAGTGCCAAAGCAAGAAATATAAATATTTTATCTAAACGTTTCGCAATAGAATCATTTATTCAAACTGATGCTGCCGTAAATCCCGGAAATAGTGGTGGTGCATTAGTAAATAGAAAAGGTGAACTTGTTGGTATTAATACAGCAATTGCTTCAAAAACAGGCTCTTATGTTGGTTATTCTTTTGCAATTCCTGTGAGTATAGTAAAAAAAATTGTAAAAGATATTATAGAATTTGGAAAAGTACAAAGAGCTTTTCTTGGCATTAATATCATCGAGATAAATTCAGAAAATTTAGAAAGTTTAAGATTAGATAAAATAGAAGGGGTTTATGTTTCAAAAGTTAATGAAAATAGTAGCGCTGATAAAGCTGGAATGAAAGAACATGATATTATTTTAAAAGTAGAAAATATTATTGTAAATAATAAAGCACAATTACTGGAGCAAATTAGTAAATATAGACCTGCTGATAAAATAAATATTACTGTCAAAAGTAATGGTAAATTGAAAAAATTAACTATTATATTGCAAAATATAGATGGCAATACATTTCTAATGGAATAATTTAAAAAAATTAAAAATGCTATAAGAATTCAAGATTATTATGAATTCATAATAAAATGAAAAATTAAATTTTATAAAAAATCATTAAAATTTCGTCGTTTTTTTGAAAAAATTTTTTATTTCAAAATAAAAAATCATAAAATTTTGGACGTTTTTTGAAAAAATTTTTTACTTTAAATTATAAAAATGTTAAAATTTCGTCGTTTTTTTGAAAAAAAATTATTGTAAATTATAAAAATATTAAAATTTTGGACGTTTTTTGAAAAACTCATAATATGCGTCAAGTGTCCACTTCAAATTATGATTCAAGCGTCCAAGATGATTTCGTTACATATCCTATAAAGCATTGATTTTTAATATTTTAATGACGATTTGGAATAAAAATTTTTAAAGAATATTTTGAAAAAAACACAAATTTTTCACAATTTTTTTATGAAAAAAACTCACCACAAAAAGGTTCTATAGCCATATTTTTTTTTTAATTATTAGAAATCTATAAAAAAATGGCGTTTTTTGAAAAATATTTTTTTTTTAATTATTAGAAATCTATAAAAAAATGGCGTTTTTTGAAAAATATTTTTTTTTTAATTATTAGAAATCTATAAAAAAATGGCGTTTTTTGGAAAATATTTTTTTATAATTATTAGAAATCTATAAAAAAATTGGCATTTTTTGAAAAATATTTTTTTTTAATTATTAAAAATCATAAAAAATTGGTGTTTTTTAAAAAATATTTTTTTTTAATTATTAAAAATCATAAAAAATTGGCATTTTTTTGAAAAATATTTTTTTTTAATTATTAAAAATCATAAAAAATTGGCATTTTTTGAAAAATATTTTTTTAATTTAAAATATTAAAATTTTTATGAAATTAAAAAACCTTCAATTAAATTAGTTTTAAAAACTAAATTCAGGAGTATTTACTACAGAATTTTTCCATCTTTTACTATAAACATTCCCCGTTTTATTAAATTCCCAAATTAAAGAAATTTCGTGTGCACCACCCGTAGTATTTTTTAACATTGAAATTGTAAAATCATAAGAATACCCAACGCGAAAATTATAATAACGGTAACCAAGAAAAATAATTAAAGCATCGTGGCTCATATATTCACTATTTTCATTTTTCAAAAATGGAACTCCCCTATACCAAAGTCCAACCATATAAGCCCCTGAACGCCAGAAACTTCCAAAATCTAATTGTTTTGCTTGGTCTTGCATTTGAA
>JAOZVH010000130.1 GCA_029938235.1 Bacteroidales bacterium | reverse complement strand
AAAATTTTTTTTAATTTTGAAAATCATTAAAAAATTGCCGATTTTTTGAAAAAAATTTTTTTTAATTTTGAAAATCATTAAGAAATTGCCGATTTTTTGAAAAAAAATTTTTTTTAATTTTGAAAATCATTAAAAAATTGCCGATTTTTTGAAAAAAATTCTTTTTTTAATTTTGAAAATCATTAAAAAATTGCCGTTTTCTTGAAAAAAATTCTTTTTTTAATTTTGAAAATCATTAAAAAATTGCTTTTTTGAAAAAAAATTAAATTATATTTTTTACAAGTAATTTTATTTCCATCATTTCTGTAATAGCATATTTTACTCCTTCACGTCCAATTCCGGAATTTTTTACTCCGCCGTATGGCATATTATCCACTCTAAAAGTAGGAATATCATTGGAAATTACTCCTCCAACTTCGAGATTTTGAAAAGCATAATTTACTTCCTCCAAAGAATCAGAAAAAATTCCTGCTTGTAAACCGTAATCAGAATTATTTATAAATTCAATTCCTTTTTTAAAATTATCAAATTTTTCTAAAATAACAACCGGAGCAAAAACTTCCAAAGCACAAACTTTCATATTACTTTTTGTATTTGTTAAAACCGTTGGTTCTAAATAATTTTCAATTCTTTTGCCTCCGTATAAAATTTTTGCACCGTTTTCTTCGGCTTCTTTCACCCATTCTTCTGCACGTTTTGCGTTGTTTTCATCTATCATTACAGAAATATCAGTTTCCAAATTCAAAGGATTTCCATAATTAATTTTTTTTGTTTCCTCCACAAATATTTTTGCGAACTCGTCAAAAATATTTTTATGAATATAAATTCTTTGTAAATGTATGCAAACTTGACCAGAATATGCAAAACTTCCAATTATACATTTTTTCACAACTTTTTTTATATCTTTAATTTTGGAAATTATTACTCCGGCATTTCCGCCAAGTTCCAGAAGAACTCTTTTTTTTCCAGCATTTTTTTTCATATTCCAGCCAACATCTGGCGAACCAGTGAAACTTAATAACTTAAATCTTTCATCTGTAACCAATTGATTTCCAAGTTTTCTATCCATATTTAAAACAGAAAATGCTCCTTTTGGCAAATTTGTTTTGTCAATAATTTTCGCTAATTTTAAACAAGATAAGGGCGTTAAACGAGACGGTTTTAAAATTATACAGTTTCTGGAAGCAATTGCCGGAGCAATTTTATGAACCGCTAAATTCAAAGGAAAATTAAAAGGTGAAATTCCGGCAATTAAACCAATTGGAAAATATTTAACAATTCCTTCTTTATTTTTACCTGCTTTTGTCCAATCGAGAGAAATATGTTCAGTTGGAATACGTTTGCTTTCTTCAGCAGCAATTATGAAAGTTTGAATGGCTCTTTCAACTTCACCCAAAGCATAACGAATAGGTTTTCCTGATTCCATAGAAATTATTTTTGCAAATTCCTCTTTTTCATTTTTTATTCTAACGGAAATTTCCATTAAAATTTCATAAACTTCAAAAGATGATAAATTTTTCATTTCATATTCTACAGATTGAGCTTTTGTAATTGCTTTATCTAAATCATTTTTATCAGCAATAAAAGTTTTTGCGAAAACTTTATTATCATAAGGATTTTTAATTTCTAAAACATTATTCGTGGAACAAAAATCACCAGCAATATAAATTTTATAATTTTTCATAAAAAATTAATAATTTTGTAATAAATTTTTTTAAAATGATAAAAGTAAGTTTTTATACAATAGGATGCAAATTAAATTTTTCTGAGACAGCAACAATTTCGCGTCTCTTTGAAAAAGAGAATTTTGAGAAAGTTAATTTTAATGAAAAAGCAGATATTTATGTTATAAATACTTGCTCAGTAACAAAAAATGCAGATAAAAAAAGTAGGAATATTATAAAAAAAATTGTTAATAAATATCCAAAATCTTTTGTTGCGGTTGTTGGTTGTTACGCACAATTGAAACCAGAAGAAATTTCAAATTTAAAAGGTGTTGATATTATTTTGGGAACGAATGAAAAATTTAATTTAATTAAATATGTAAAAAATTTAAGGAAAAATAAAATTCCAGAAATTTATAGCTGCGAAACTTCTGAGATAAAAAATTTTTTTTCGTCTTATTCCTTAGATGAGCGCACTCGTTCTTTTTTGAAAATTCAAGACGGTTGCAATTACAAATGTACTTATTGCACAATTCCTATGGCAAGGGGAAAAAGTAGAAATGATTCTATAAAAAATATCGTAAAAACAGCAGAAGAAATTTCTAAAAAAGGAAAAAAGGAAATTGTTTTAACCGGAGTAAATATAGGTGATTTTGGACGTTCTACCAATGAGAATTTTTTAAATTTAATTCAAGAGCTTGATAAAATAGAAAAAATAGAACGTTTTAGAATTTCATCTATAGAACCAAATTTATTAAGTGATGAAATAATTGATTTCGTTGGTATTTCTAAAAAATTTGTTCCGCATTTTCATATCCCCTTGCAATCAGGAATTAACAGAATTTTAAAACTTATGAAACGACCTTATAATGTTGAATTATTTGAAAATCGTATAAAAAAAATCAAAAATATTATGCCAGATGCTTTTATTGGTGTTGATGTGATTGTTGGTTTTCCTTCAGAAACAGAAGACGATTTTCAAAAAAGTATTGCTCTTTTAAAATCCTTAGATATTTCCGATTTACATATTTTTTCTTATTCGCAAAGAGAAAATACAAAAGCGATCCTAATGAAAGATCAAATTTTAAAAAAAGTTATTAATGAAAGAAGTAAAATTTTAAGAAAACTTGCAGAAGAAAAAAAGAACTTTTTTTATAAAAAAAACGAAGGAAAATTTAAAAAAGTTTTATTTGAAAGCAGAAATATAGAAAATAAAATTATTGGTTTTACAGATAATTATTTGAAAGTTGCGACAAAATTTGATGAAAATCTTATAAATAAAATTTTTAAATTAAAAATAGAAAATCTCTCTGGACAAATTTTTTTATTAAAATAATTTTATAAAAAATTTTTTTTTATTTTGATGTAGAAACATTGGTGTTTAAAAAAAAACTCCAATGTTGTTTTTTGTAAAATGTTAAAATTTTGGAGGTTTTTTGAAAAAATTTTTTTTTATTTTAAAATAAAAAATCATAAAATTTTGGCGTTTTTTTTGAAATATTTTTTTTAAAATTTAAAAAAATATTTTTGATTTTATTATTCATAATAATTTTTTATTATTAATAAATAAATTAAAAAAAAATGGCATTTGTTAATAACAAAAAATTTTTTAAATTATTTGGTTTTTCATTTCTTGGAATAATATTATTTCCAATAATAATTTTTATTATTTTGCAATTTTCATTCGTTCAAACTTTGATAAGCAAAAAATTATGCAATTATTTCTCTGAAGAATTAAATACAAAAATTCAAATTGAAAAATTAGATATTTCAATTTTTGACGGAATAAATATTGAAAATTTTATTCTCGAAACACAAAAAAGAGACACTTTGATTTTTTTTGAGAAATTAAATATTGATTTTGAAAAAAATTTTTTTCAAAAAAACAGCATTTTTTTGAAAAAAATTTTTTTGAAAAATGCAAATTGTAATTTGAATTTAAATAAAAATGATGATTTTAATTTTAAATTTATTAGCGATTATTTTAATAATGAAAATTCGGAAAAAGATACAACAAAAGAAGATTTTTCGCTTAAATTATTTTGTAAAAACATAGAATTAGAAAATATAAATTTTTCTTATAAAACTTTTTCATACATAAATACACCAAAAAATATAAATTATAACGATATTTCTGTAAAAAATTTAAACTTAAAAATAAATGATTTTTTCAATCATTCCGACACTTTGAAATGCGAAATTGAAAATTTTAATTTCAAAGAAAAAAGCGGTTTTTTTATGAGAGATTTTTTTGCTAAAGTTTTAATTCATAGTAAAATTATTTCTTTAAATGATTTAAAATTTAATATAAATAATTCATTTTTAAATGCTCATTTTTATGAAATGAGTTTCGAAAAATTTGAAAATTTTACCGATTTTAACGAAAAAATTTTTTTAAATTCTCATTTAAAAACTTCTAAAATTTTTACACAAGATATTGCTTTTTTCGCGGAAGCTTTAAATTCTTGGAATCAAGAATTTATTTTATTTGGTAAACTCGAAGGAACAGTTAGCGATTTAAAATCAAAAGATTTGAAAATTCATTTTGGAGTTTTTTCACAAATAGATTTGAATTTTGAGATAAAAAATCTACCAGAAATTGAAAGAACAGTTTTTGATGTAGAAATTAAAAATTTATTTTCTAATAAAAAAGATTTAGAAAAAATACAAATTTATCCTTTTTCAGATAAAAAATTTATAGAATTAAGTAAAGAATTTGATAGATTAAAAAAATTTAATTTGAAATTAAATTTCAAAGGTAAAATTTCTGATTTTGTAACTTATGGAGATTTAAAAACAAATATTGCAAATTTGATTTTTGATTTTAAATTCAAAGATGAAAATAATATTAAAATTCAAGGAAATATAAAATCTGATATTCCTAATTTTGATGATTTTTTTCAAAAAAATGCAAAAATTGGAATTGAAAAATTAAATTGTGATTTTAAAATTAATGGTGAAATTTCAAAAGAAAATAATTTTAATTTTTTAATTAATGGCGAAATTGAGAATTTATTTTTTCAAAAAAATAATTATAAAAATATCAAAGTAAAAAATGCAAAAATTTCAAATGAAAAATATCTCGGATGGATAGATTTTTCAAAAGCAAATGAAAATTTAAAAGGGCAAATTTTTGCAGAGATAGATATTTCAAAAAAAACCCCAAAAATTCTATTGAAAACAAAAATTATAAATTTTAAACCGTTTCATTTTGGTTTACAAAAAGATAGTTTATTTGAAATTTCTTTTGATTTATTAAATGCAAAATTTCAAGGAAATGAAATGGATAATTTAATCGGAAATTTATCTTTGAAAAATCTTTATTTGCAAAATAAATTATCAAATTTAAAATTAAATAATTTAAAAATTAATTCTGTAAAAACTGATTTTATAAAAAATATAGAATTTAATTCTGATTTTTTTGATGCAAAATTAAAAGGAAAATTTAATTTTCAAGATATTTTAGAAAATTCCGAAAAACTTTTTTTTACTTATTTTCCAACATTTTTTAAAAATGATATATTAAAAATTTCAAAATTTCATTCATTAAAAAATGAATTTGATATGTCGCTTTCTGTAAATTTAAAAAATGTAAAACCGATAATTTCTTTATTTTTTGAAAATTTTGAAATTTCAAAAAATACAAAATTTTCTTTAAATTTTTCAAGAAAAAATGAAAAAAATAATTTTAAACTAAATTTTAATTCTGATTCAATTTTTCATAATGATTTGAAAATCAAAGAACTTATTTTAAATTTAGAAAATAAAAATGATGAAATTTTTTTACGAAAAGAAGCAAAAAAAATTTTTTTAACAAAAGACTTTTTTATTAAAAATTTAGTTTCAGATTTTGAAATTAAAAATAATACTATAAATTCTCATATAAATTGGGAAAATGAAAGCGAATTATCTTATAATAGTAATTTGAATTTTTCCACGACTTTTGAAAAAATTGATAGTTTATATATGCCAAAAATTAATTTTTCTGTTTTTCCATCTTATTTATTTTTGATAGATACAATTTGGGAAATTAATTATTGCGATATGTCAAATTTTGGAAACACTATAGAAGTTTACCAATTTTTATTAAAAAATGACGAACAACATTTGAAAATTAGGGGTACAATTTCGGAAAATAAAAAAGATAGTTTATATATAAATTGCAAAAATTTAGATTTAAAAAATATAAATCATTTTTTTTCTGATTTGAAAATCGATGGAAAATTACACGGCGAGATAAAAATAACTGACATTTACAAAAATTTTTGTTTCTTTTCTCATTTAGAATTAAAAAAATTAGAAATTGAAAATGAAAATTTTGGCAATGGAAAAATTCTTAGTAACTGGAATAATGAAGAAGAGAAGTTATTTTTAAATATGTTTTCTAAAATAGAAGATAACGAAATTTTTAAAATAAAAGGCGATTTTTTCGCAAAAAAAAATTTTTTGAATTTTGATACTATAAATTTTAATAATTTAAAATTGAAAATTTTAGAACCTTATTTAGATGGAATTTTATCAAATATTGATGGTTTATTAAATGCAAAATTAAACTTGAAAGGTGATTTAAAAAATTTAAATTTACGAGGAAATTTGAATTTTGAAAAAATTACTTTTACTGTTGATTATTTACAAACAAGATATAATTTTTCCGGCGATTTTAAAGTTTTTAATGAAAAAATTATTTTTGATAGTATTCCGATGAATTATATTTTAACAAAAAAAGAAGAATCAAAAAAACAAAAAATATGGAACCTTATACGAAATACAAATAAAATAGAAAAAAATGGTTTAGCATATTTTAGTGGAAATTTAAGTCATAAAAATTTTGAAAACTTTAAATTTTCTGTTGATTTAGAAACAAAAAATTTTTTGCTTTTAAACACAAAAGAAAGCGATAATGATTTATTTTATGGACAAGCATACGGAACAGGTTTGGTGAAAATTCATGGAGATACAGAACATATGTTTATTGATACGGAAATAAAAACAGAAAAAAACACTAAACTTTTTGTTCCTCTTTCATCTGTAATTGAAGCAAGTGAATATAATTTTTATAGTTTTGTAAATCCGAATAAAACAAAAATTGTTAATGAAAATTTCCAAAGTTTTCCTCCGGCATCTGCTTTCGGAATGGATTTGAATTTTGACATTAATGTTACTCCGGAGGCAGAAGTACAATTAATTTTCAACCAAAAAAGCGGTGAAATTATGAGTGGAGTAGGTAGTGGAAATATAAAAATGGAAATAAATAGCTATGGAAATTTTAATATGTATGGCGATTACACCATAAAAAAAGGAGATTATTTATTAAATTTAATGAATTTTACAAGTAAAAAATTTGAGGTTGAACCGGGAGGAACAATTTTTTGGAGTGGAAGTCCTTACGATGCTGCCATAAATTTGAATGCTGTTTATACTTTGAAAACGTCTCCGCAAAATCTTATGGCACGAATAGATACAAGTAGCATTTATAAAAGACGTATGCAGGTTTTTTGTAAATTACAAATGTCGGAAAAATTAAGTAAACCAAAGATAAATTTTGCCATTGATATAAATTCTAAGGATTCAAAATTGAATGGAAAAATAAAATCTATGCCTGAGGAAGAAGTTAATAAACAAATTTTATCACTTTTAGTTATGGGAAGTTTTTATACGCCGAATTTAGACGAAAATGAAAATTCTTCTGATGATTTTGCGATGTACAGAACCACAAGCGAATATCTTTCAAATCAATTAAGTCATTGGCTTTCGCAAATAAATAACGATTTTGACATAGGAGTAAATTATCGTCCAGGCGACGAAATTACAGAAGATGAAGTTGATCTTGCACTTTCAACACAAATTTTAAATGATAGAGTTACAATAAATGGAAATATGGGAGTTGGTGGGCAAAACGTAAATGCAAGTTCAAATGATTTTATGGGTGATATAAATGTTAATATTAAATTGACAAAAAATGGAAAATTACAATTAAAAACTTTCTCAAGAAGCGACCCAACAATTTATGACGATGTTTCGCCTTACACTCAGGGAATTGGAATTTTTTATAAGGAAGATTTTAATTCTGTAAAAGAACTTTTAAAAAAATATAGAAATAAATTTAAAAATTTTTTCAAAAAAATGAGATTTTTTTAATTTTTATTGATTTTTTTTAACGTCCAAAATTTTAACATTTTTAATTTCGAAATTAAAAAAAATTTTTTTTCAAAAATCGTCCAAAATTTTAATATTTTTTAATTTCAAAATAAAAAAATTTTTTTTTCATAATTCGTCCAAAATTTCAATGTTTTTTATTTTTTTAGCTTGTATTTTTTATGTAAAACTTCATTTTTTGAAAGATTTTTAATTTTAACATCTTTTTTCATTTCTTTTAAGGCACCCTTTTTAGCTTTCAAAAAAGATTTATCCCAGTTCTTACAAATATAACTATCACTTAAACTTGGTTTATTAATCTGGATTTTTTCAATTGCTTTTTGAGAATTTTTAATTGAAAGTTCCCAACTCCTGGATCGCCTGTTTGGTTGTTCTATCCATTTAATAATATGAAGCATTAATCTTATTAATTGGGAAATCAAAGCTTTTCCATATTTCATGCTAAAAACAATTTTTTTAAATTAAAAATATCTTCTACTTTTTCATTAGGGTAATTTTTTTTAAACCATTTTGTTTCGTATTCTTGATAAAAAACCTCTTCCCAACTTAGAGAATTTATAAAACATTTTTTTTGTAGTTTAATTTCGACATTTTCAATTGCATCATCAAAAGCCTTTTTCCAAAAACTTTTTATTAAATTTTTATTTACAATTGGAATAATTTCATAAGAATAAGAGATATCTTCTCTTTGTCTAATTATTTCATTACTTATTTCACCAGTTTGGAATTTATTTTCTGATTTCCATAGTAAAATGGAAGTCATTAAATCTGTAAGGTAATTCAAAATATTAAGCTTTTCAGATATTTTCATATGCTCATAAAAAAGGTATAAACCTTTTTTCATATCTTCATATTTACCTTCTTCAAATTTCTTTTTTATTCTTTCAATTACTAAGTAATCTGATATTTCTGATAATTTTGTCCAATTTAATTTCATTCTTTTTATTTAAAAAAAACAATAAAAATTTTTTTTTCAAAAAAACAAATATTTTTTAAATTTAAATTAAAAAAAATTTTTTTCAAAAATCGTCCAAAAATTTAATATTTTTAATTTCGAAATTAAAAAAAATTTTTTTCATAATTCGTCCAAAATTTTAATGTTTTTTAATTTGAAATAAAAAAAAATTTTTTCAAAAAACGTCCAAAATTTTAATGTTTTTTAAATCAAAATAAAAAAAATTTTTTCAAAAAACGTCCAAAAATTTAATGTTTTTTAATTTGAAATAAAAAAAATTTTTTCCAAAAACACCGAAATTTTATGATTTTATTAAAAAAAAATTTTTTCAAAAAAACGCCGAAATTTTAACATTTTTTTATAATTTTGTGAATTATAAAAATTAAAAAAATGTCGCTATTTCAAAA
>JAOZVH010000129.1 GCA_029938235.1 Bacteroidales bacterium | reverse complement strand
TCGTCCAAAATTTTAATATTTTTATAATTTCAATTAAAAAAAATTTTTTCAAAAATCGTGAAAATTTTAATGTTTTTATAATTTCAAAATAAAAAAAAATTTTTTCAAAAAATCGTGAAAATTTTAATATTTTTTAATTTCAAAATAAAAAAAATTTTTTTCAAAAATCGTCCAAAATTTTAATATTTTTATAATTTCAATTAAAAAAAATTTTTTCAAAAAAACACCGAAATTTTAACATTTTTAATTTTGAAATTAAAAAAAATTTTTTTCAAATTCGTCCAAAATTTCAAATATTTTAATTTCAAAATTAAAAATTTTTTTTTTCAAAAAACGTCCAAAATTTCAATATTTTTATTTTGAAATTAAAAAAAATTTTTTTTCAAAAAATGACCAAAATTTCAATGTTTTTTTATTTTCAAAATAAAAAAAATTTTTTTTCAAAAAATGACCAAAATTTTAATAATTTTAATTTTCAATTAATTTCTCTAATGTTTCTTCGTAAACTTTTTTTGCTTTTTCTACGAAACCGTAAGAAATATCATCTATTCTCATTTCTCCTCTTGTTACATGTCCCATAACAGAATAAGGAATATTTTTCTTTATCATAAAATCAACAAATCTAATTTCATTTCGCGGCGTTACAGTTATTATAACACGACTTTGGCTTTCGCCAAATAAAAACGCATCTTTACGAATTGACGCAGGACTTGTAATGTCAAAACCAAGTAAATTCGGAATGGCACATTCTACCATACTTGTGAATAATCCTCCCATAGAAATATCGTGAGCAGAACGAATTAAATTGTTTTTTATCAAACTTTTTAAAACTTCTTGCAAATTAAATTCCTCTTCCAAATCAAAATAAGGAGCGCTGGAATTTCTAATTTTAAAATTAGAAATCAAATATTCCGAAGAAGAAATATCATTTTTTGTTTCTCCGAGTAAATAAATCATATCACCTTTATTTTTAAAAGGTATGGTCATTTGTTTATTTTTATCTTTTAAAATTCCTAACATTCCAATTACTGGCGTTGGATAAACAGAACTTGTTTTTCCGTCCATTGTAATTTGATTATAAAAACTCACATTTCCACCTGTTACCGGAGTATTAAATTTTTTACAAGCAATTGACATTCCTTTTATGGTATTAACAAATTGCCAGAAAACATCTTTTTTATAAGGATTTCCAAAATTCAAGCAATTTGTAATTGCAAGAGGTTCACCTCCGGAGCAAACAATATTTCTCGAAGCTTCGGCAACAGCAATTTGCGTTCCTATATTTGGGTCAGCATAAACATACCTCGAATTGCAATCCGTAGTTAAAACTAATGCTTTATTGGTTTTTTTGATATTTACAACTCCAGCGTCAGAAGGAAAATTTGTACTCATATTGTTCGTTTGAACCATCGAATCATACTGTTCAATCACCCATTTTTTCGAACAAATATTTGGATTTCTCAACATATCCCATGCAGTATCTCGCAAATCTTTTGGAATAGGTAAGTTTTCAATTTTAAATTTTTTATTTTCTTTATAATAATCTGGCTCTTCATATTCTCGCTCATAAACCGGAGCACCTCCTCCAAGTACCAAATCACTCGCTGGAACATCAGCAACTTTTTCTCCATTATGAAAAAACTCCAGACGATCTCCTTCGATAACTTCACCTATTTTTTTACAATTTAAATCCCATTTTTTGAAAATATTTTTTAAAACTTCCTCTTTGCCCTTTTGAATAACAATTAACATACGTTCCTGAGATTCAGAAAGTAAAATTTCAAAGGCTTTCATATTTTTTTGTCGCAGAGGAACTTCTGATAAATCTATTCTCATTCCGTGTTTTCCCTTCGCTGACATTTCTGATGTAGAGCAAATTATTCCCGCAGCTCCCATATCTTGCATTCCAATTAAAATTTCTTTATTAGCAAGTTCTAAACTTGCTTCTAATAATAATTTTTCTTGAAATGGATCTCCAATTTGTATTGCAGGAATATCATCTTCTGAATCTTCTGTAATATCAGCAGAGGCAAAAGTTGCACCGTGAATACCATCTTTTCCTGTGGACGAGCCAACTATATAAACTGGATTACCAAGCCCTTCAGAAATGGCAGAAATTTCATCGCCTTTTTTTATTAAACCAACAGACATTGCATTTACAAGTGGATTGGTATTATAACAATCATCAAAAACCATCTCGCCGCCAACCACAGGAACACCAAAAGCATTTCCGTAATCACCGATTCCTTTTACTACGCCTTTTACCAGCCATTTTGTTTTATCGTTTTTTAAATTTCCAAAACGTAAAGAATTTAATTGGGCAACAGGTCTTGCTCCCATAGTAAAAATATCCCTATTAATTCCGCCAACTCCTGTCGCCGCACCTTGATAAGGTTCAATGGCTGAAGGATGATTATGTGATTCTATTTTAAAAACGCAAGCTAAATTATCGCCTAAATCAACCATACCAGCGTTTTCTTCTCCCGCTTCAACTACTATCTGTTTGCCACTGCGAGGAAGAGTTTTTAACCATTTGATAGAATTCTTATAAGAAGCATGCTCGGACCACATAACTGAAAAAATGCTTAATTCGGTATAATTAGGAGTACGACCAAGAATTTCTTTTATCTTTTCAAATTCTTCTTCTAAGAGACCAAGTTTTTTTGCTGTTTCTAAATTTATATTTTCCATTTTTATAAAAAATTAATTTTTTTACAAAAATAAAAATTTTTATAAAAAAAAATCGTTTTTTTTATAAATATTTGCAAGATTTTTGTAAAATAATTGTTACAAAAATTATTTTTTTACGTATAAACATAAAATTTTAAAATTTAAAGTTATGAAAAAACTTTTTTTATTTCTCGGAATATTTTTAATATATATAGGAATGTTCGCACAAAGTACATTTCTTTTTAAGGATATTAACACAAGTGGAAACTCAAATGCAAACAGCTTTGTCGAATATAATAGTAAATTATATTTTGCCGCTCAGTCTGATAATACAGTGAATAATACAAAATTGTGGGTTTACGACGGTACAAATGAGCCATCAGAAGTTGCTAATTCGCCTACAAAAGTAGGTGAATTAGCTGTTTGTAATAACAAATTATATTTCCACGCTTATGATGCAACTTATGGAACAGAATTATGGGAATATAATGGAACTGATGACCCAGAAAGAAAAACAGATATTAATACTACAGGAGATGCAACACCAGCTAATCTTTTTGCTTTGGGAACTACACTTTATTTCAAAGCAAATGGAACAAATGAAGATGGAGATGTATTCTATGGAGATGAAGTGTATAAATATGATGGTGGTCCAAGTGCAACTCTTATTCATGATATAAATACAGGGTCAGGAGGTTCGCTTTCAAATTCTAGTGATGCATATAATTTTACAGTTTGTGATGGAAACTTATATTTTATTACTGGTGATAATATGGGAGACCCACAAAAAATATATAAATATACTGGTTCTGGTGAACCAACAATTATTGCTTCACATACTTACTTAAAAGAATTAGTTGTTCTTGGAACAGACTTGTATTTTGTTGCTAGGAATGGAAATCCAGATAATCAAGAGTCATTATATAAATATACAGGATCTGGCAGCCCTACAGCTCTTACTGGATCAGGTCTTTTATATGTAGATGAACCTACAGTCTTTAATGGCGAAATATATTTTACTGCTGTGACTGCTGGTGGTCTTGTAAAATTACATAAATATAATGGAAGTACTGTTTCTCAAGTAGGGACAACAGATGTTTGTTATACTCAACCATCATTTAAAATGGACGATTTTAATGGTAAATTATTTCTTGGTGCTAATAATGGATCAGATGGATATGAATATTTTGAATGTACTACTGGAGGTAGTTTTTCTATGATAAAAGATATAAATACAAGTGGGAATGCTTTTAATTATGATTCAGGTACTGGAAGTACATCTAACACAAAATCTGGTAGACGCATAGTTACTAGTTGGGGTGAAATATTTTTCATTGCAAATGATGGCACAAATGGACAACAACTATGGCATTATGATGGTACGAATGATCCAGAAAAATTAGATAATGTTGGAAGCGGAACATGGAATGTAGACATAACACAATTATTTGAATTTGACGGAAGAGTTTTTTTTCAAGGAGATGATGGGACTAATGGAAAAGAAATATGGGCTTATTATCCAACAACAACTTATGATGGTTCTGCTTGGTCAGATGGTACTCCTACAGCAAAAATGAATGCTGTCATAGATGGAGATATTACTATTCTTTCTAATTTAGATGTAAATCGTCTCACAATAAATTCAGGAAAAACTTTGACTGTAAATTCTGGTGTTACATTAAGTACAGAACAAAATTTAACAAATAATGGAACCATAACAAATAACGGTACTATAGTTTCTGGAAATGCAAGTTTTGATACGGAAGCTTTCAAAGGAACTTTTTTAAATTCTGCGACTGTAAATAATAACGGTTCAATAACTACAAATGGAAAATTTGAAAATACAAGTAATATAGATAATAACGCTTCAGCTTCAATAACTACAAACGGAACTTTTTTAAATTCTGCGACTATAAATAATACTGGTTCAATAACTACTAATAATGAAAATTTTGAAAATACAGGAACTGTAAATAATTACAGTGAAATAACTACAAATGGAAGTCTTGAAAACACAGGAACTTTCACGAGTAAATCTAGTGCAAGTGGTACTGGTTCTTTAATTGTAAACGGAACTTCTACAGGTGATTTTAATATAGAATCTTATTTTAGTGATGGTGTTTGGCATTATATGTCTCCTCCTGTTTCTGGTGCAACAACAGAAGCTTTCGATATTGTTTATGCAAAAGAATTTAATACAACAAACTATGAATGGGTATATTTATCTCAGGGAGATAATTTAAGTGTAGGAAAAGGATATGCCATTTGGAGAACAGAGGAAACAGAAGATATTGCAACTTTCACAGGAACTTTAACGACAACTGATGTTTCGCCAACTATAGTTCAAGGAGCAGGAGATGAAGACTGGAATTTTATTGGAAACCCTTTTTCTTGTGCCATAAATGGAAATATAGGCGATTGGATAGAAAGCAATGTAAATAGTACAATTAAAATTTGGGACGGAGATGGACAATTTTTAGACTGGAATGGTTCAACTGGAGGTATAACAGATGGAATTATTCCTACGTCTCAAGGTTTTTTTATAGAAGTTAGTGGAGCTTCTCCAAGCATTACAATTCCAGCAAGCGACAGAACTCATAACACAGCTAAGATTTATAAAAATAATGAAATTCTACCAAATTTATTAACATTGAAAGTAGAAGGCGGTGGTTATGAATATATAGACCAGACTTTTATGAATTTCAAAGAAAATGCTACTGATGATTTTGACGGCGAATTTGATGTGAAAAAATGGTTTGGAATAGACCTTGCTCCGCAATTGTATAGTGTTATTTATGAAGGTATGAATCTGTCCATTAATACTATGCAAAATTTAGAAAGTGAACGCATTGTAAATTTAGCTTTTCATGTTGAAAATTCTGGGATTTATAAAATTACTGCCAATGGTTTAGAAAGTTTTACAACAGACCATTTTATTTATCTCGAAGATCTTGCTATGAATGAAATGATAAATTTATCTGAAAATCCTATTTACGAATTTTCTTATCAACAGGGCGAAGATATAAATCGTTTTAAAGTTCATTTTTTGGATGAGCAATATGTTGAAATGGAAAATATTAATAAAGAAGAAAATCCTTATTTCATTTATTCTAATAAGAATAAAATTTTCATCAGAAATAAAAGTAATAATTTAAATGAAAATTTAAAAATTGAAGTTTATTCTATTTTAGGAGTTAAAATTTTTAGTGAAAATTTAGAAATTTCTAAATTTTCTAATTTTGAATTAAATGTAGAAAATGGAAATTACATAGTAAAAATAACAGATTCTAAAAATTCTTATTCAAAAAAAGTTTTCTTGAAAAAATAAATTAAAATTATCTATTTTGTGAAAAAAAATTTTTTAAAAAAATATCAATTTTTTTAAAAATTTTTTTTTTATAAAAAAAAGCGTCATTTTTTGAAAAAATTTTTTTCAAAATTAAAAATGAAAAAAAATTCGTTTTTTGAGAAAATTTTTTTTTTAACATTTATTTAAAATAAAGCAATAATGAATATTTTTAGAGATATAAGTATAAAAAATAAATTTTTGACCATTTACATATTTGTAACCATTGTTTTATTATCTTTAATATTTAGAGAGTATTATGTTTTAACAAAAATAAAAAATTTAGAGAAAGACATTTTTGATAGTTTTGAATTTTATAATTCTGTAAAAAAAATACAAAATCACCTTTCGGATTATTTATTATTTAATGTTCAAATGTCAAGTGTTGGAAGTCTTGATGATTTAAAATATTTTTTGGAAAAAAACGAATTTTCTAATTATGATTTTAAAAATGAAATTGATGAAATAAAAAAATTTTCAAAATGCTGGAAAGGAAATAATAATCCAATAAAAGACAGTATCGTTCCATACATAAAAAAAATTAATAAAATTTATAAAGGCGAAATTATTCCTTCGTTTTCATTATTAAAATTAAAAAAAAGAAGACATTTTGTAAAAATTTTTAATTGTAAAAATCAACTATTAGATTCTACATATAATATAAAAAAAAATAGGTTTAATCTTTATGAAATTTTAGAAAAACATCAAAAAGAAACTTTTGAAATATATATTAATTTAGAAAGAAAAATAAAGAAAGAAAAGAGTAGATTAGATGAATTACTTTACTTCTCTGATAAAATTAAAGAAAATTCAAAAATAAAAATAGAAAAAATATTGGATATTTCTGATTTTGAAAAAATTATTTTTATTTTATTTCTTGCATTTACAATTACAATTGTAATATTTATTACAAGAATTATAATTAAATCTTTAGAAAAATTGCAAAAATATATTTCTGTTTTATCAAAAGGAAATTTTCAAGAGGAATTAAAAATAGAAAATAATGATGAAATAGGAAAAATTATTTTTGACATAAATTTGTTAAATAATAGTTTAAGGAAAGCGAGTTTATTTTTTATGGAGATAAAAAAAAGAAATTTTAATAAAAAAGTTACTTTTTTTTCTCATAAAAGTGAAATTGGAAAGGCATTATTTGAAATGAAAGATAGTTTATTAAAAATTAATATAGATAGGAAAAAGATAGTTATAGAAGAAAAAAAAAGAAATTGGGCTAATAAAGGTGTTTCTTTAATTGCCGATGTTCTGAGAAAAAGAGAGAAAAATATTGAAAAACTTGGAGATAATATCATTGCAAAAATTGTAAGATATTTAAAAGCAAATCAAGGGGGTTTATTTTTATTAAATAAAGTAGAAAAAAATAATGAATATTTAGAACTGATTTCTTCTTTTGCTTTTAATAAAAAAAAATTTATTAATAAAAAAATCAAAATCGGAGAAGGTTTGCTCGGTACTTCTGTATTAGAAAAAGAAATTATTAACATTACCGAAATTCCAGAGGAATATATAGAAATTTCTTCTGGACTTGGTGAAGCAAATCCAAAAAACCTATTGATAATTCCATTAAATTTAGAAAATGAAATACTTGGAGTTATAGAAATAGCATCTTTTTCAAAATTTGAGGATTATGAAATAAAATTTATCAAAAGGCTTGCTGAAAATATTTCTTCTGTAATTTCAACTCAGAAGATAAATGAACAAACAAGTTTGCTTTTAAAGAATGCACACAATCAAAAAGAATTACTCATTTCACAAGAAGAAGAAATGAGACAAAGTTTAGAGGAATTAAAAGCAACTCAGGAAGAAATGAACAGAAAAGAAGGAGAAGCAAGAGGTTTTATTAATGCTATTGATAATGCTCTTGTTTATGCCGATTTTGATATGAACGGAAAATTTATAAGAGCAAGCGATAAATTTTTGGAACTTTTTAATATAAATATAACTCAGGATTTAGAAATTTTTGATTTTATAAAAGATGATTTTCAATTAAAATTTGAAAAATTATGGGATAATTTAATAAAAAATGGCGAAAATTTTGAAAAAAAATTATTTTTGAAAATTCCTAATAATAAAGAGATATTGATTTGGCTTTATTTAAGTCCTGTTTATGACAGAAAAAATAAAATAAATAAAATTTTATTTATTGCTTTTGACCTTTTTGAAAAAAGTCAAATTTATGAAAATATAATTAATAAAAATTTTGCTAATTGTGAATTAAATAAAGATGGAAGTTTTGTGGAAATAAATAATAAATTCTCAGAAGTATTTGGTTTTTCATCTAATGAAATAAAAAGTTTAAATATATTTGATTTTGTTCAAATGGAAGATAAAAATGAAATTAAAAATATTTTTGAAAATTTTAAAAATAACAAAATGGTTTCAAAAAGAATAATTCTAAAAACAAAAACCGAATTTATTAAAACAAAAATTCATTTCAATTATATTGAAAATATTAGTATAAAAGAAAAAATTTATATAACATTTGAAATTTGTAAATATTAAATAAAAAATTACTATTATGAAAAAAAATTTTTTTTCAATTATTATTATTTTATTTTGTTTTTCGTCTTTTTCGCAGGATTTTAAAGGTGGAATTGCTTTAGGAATTACCGGAAGTCAAATAGATGGAGATAAAAATTCTGGTTATAATAAATTAGGTTTTAATTTGCGTACCTTTGTAAAAAGGAATTTTACAGAAAAATGGCATGGGCAATTAGAAATTGGTTTTTTGCAAAAAGGAACGAAATTTACGGAAAAACTTGACAACGGAGGAAAAATAGAAAATAGAATTAATTTGAATTATTTAGAAACTCCTATTTTAATAAATTATATTTTAAATGAAAAATTTGATTTTTCATTTGGTATTTCGCCATCATATTTGATAGGTTTTTCATCTGAAATAAATAAAGTAGATTACACAGACGATTTAGATAAATTAAATGATTTTGATGCTTCAGCTTTAGTTTCTGTAAATTATAAATTGACAGAGAAATTCCTTTTAAATATTCGTATGAACTATTCTTTTTTGCCACTAAAAACCATTACACCGTTTTGGTTTAATAATTGTATTTCTACGTGTTTGTATTATCAAATTAATTGATAAAATTAAAAAATATTGAAATTTTTACGATTTTTGAAAAAATTTTATTTATAAAAATTCATAAAAAAATGCCGTTTTTTTGAAAAAAATTTTATTTATAAAAATCATAAAATATTTTGGTTTTTTGAAAAATTTTTTTAATATTGGAATTAAAATTAAAAATTTAATTTATGTG
>JAOZVH010000128.1 GCA_029938235.1 Bacteroidales bacterium | reverse complement strand
AAATTGATGATATTTTAGAAAAAAAAATTTTACCAAAAGAAATTTTTGATAAAATTAAAGATTATTTAACTCTTTAGAATAAAAAAAATTCGAAAAATCGTAAAAATTTAATTTTAAAAAATGTTGAAATTTTGGACGATTTTTGAAAAAAAATTTTTATTTTGAGATTGAAAAATATTGAAATTTTGGACGATTTTAGGAATTTTTTTTTATTAAAAAATATTAAAATTTCGGACAATTTATGAAAAGAAACGTACCTGTGCTTTGAAAATACAGACATTAAAAAACAAAACCATAAAATTTTGGACGATTTTTGAAAATTTCTTTTTAATTTCAAAATAAAAAATCATGAAATTTTGGACAAATTTATTTTTTTTTTTCAAATTATAAAAAATATTAAAATTTTGTCGTTTAAAAAAAAAAATTTTTTAATTATAAAATTTATTAAAATTTTGTCGTTTTTTAAAAAATTTTTTTTTTAATTAAAAAAATGAACATTTTTGAAAAATTTTTTATATGACAAAATTTATAAAAATAGACGGTTTAAATTTTCATTATAAAGTTTCTGGAAAAGGTAAAAATATAATTCTTTTACATGGTTGGGCTTGTGATTTGCATATTTTTGATAATTTACACGCTTTTTTGGAAAAAAATTTTAAAACTTATTCCATAGATTTTCCTGCTTTTGGAAAAAGTCAAACTCCAAATTCTGTATGGGGCGTAGAAAATTATACAACTTTTTTAGAAAAGTTTGTAAAATTAAATAAAATTAAAAATCCAATTTTATTCGGACACTCTTTTGGTGGAAGAGTTTCCATTTTATTTTCTTCAAGAAATTATGTTGAAAAATTAGTTTTAATTGACAGTGCAGGAATAAAACCAAAAAGAAAATTAAATTATTATTTTAAAATATATACTTATAAATTTTTAAAAAAACTTATAAGAATAAAAATCTTAAAAAATTATTCAAAAAATTTAATGAAAAAATATGTGAAAAAAAATTCTTCTTCAGATTATCAAAATGCAAATGAAATGCAAAAAAAAATTTTAATAAAAATTGTAAATGAAGATTTAAAAAATGTAATGCCAAAAATTCAAAGTTCAACTCTTTTAATTTGGGGAGAAAATGATAATGCAACTCCGGTGAAAGATGCAAAAATTATGAATAAATTAATAAAAAATTCCGGACTTGTTGTTTTAAAAAATTCCGGACATTATAGTTTTTTAGAAAAACAAAATGAATTTTTTATAATTGTAAATAATTTTTTACAAAATGATAAATAAAAATGCCATTAGAATTACAAAATGGAAAAAATAACTGTACAATTATTTTTAATAGTGAAAATAATTTAAGTTTTGATATTTTAAAAAATGATTTTAATTTTTTAAAAACTCAAAAACAAAGTAATAAAAAAACACTTATTTTGTCTGATTTTTCTAAAAAAAATGATTCGGAAATAATTAATTTAATTTTAAATTTTAAATTTTCAAGAATTTTTTTTATTGAAAATAAAAATAAAATTTTTCAAGATTTTGATAAAAAAAAATTTTTTTTTCAAAAAATAAAATTTTTTTTTGAAAAAAAATTTTCATTTCAAGATGAAATAATTTTATTAGAAGGAGATAAAAAATCTCATTTAAAAAAAATTGTTTATTCTCTACAAGAAAAAAATCATAACACTCATTTAGAAATAAATTTAAAGGCTCTTATTAATAATTTGAACTTTTACCGAAATATTATTAAAAAAAAGACAAAAATAATGGTGATGGTAAAAGCTTTTTCTTATGGTATTGGAAGCTTTGAAATTGCTGCTTTATTAGAAAGTGAAAAAGTTGATTATCTTGCAGTTGCTTATTCTGACGAAGGTATCGAATTAAGAAAAAATGGAATAAATTTACCAATTGTTGTTTTGAATTCTCATGAACAAAATTTCAATTTAATGGTAAAAAACAATTTAGAAATAGAAATTTATTCTTTAAGAATCTTAAAAAAATTCCACTTTTTCTTAAAAAAAATTTTTTATAAAAAAAAATATCCCATTCATATAAAAATAGATACCGGAATGAACAGGCTTGGTTTCGTGGAAAATGAAATTGATTTACTAATTGAAAAATTAAAAATATATAAAAATATAAAAATAAAAAGTATTTTTTCACATCTTGTGGGAAGCGACGAAAAAAATTTAGATTATTTTACAAATTTGCAATTCGAAAAATTTGAAAAAATAAGCGAAAAATTCAAAAAAAATTTTTCCTATTCAATTTTAAGACACATTTTAAATTCCTCTGGAATAGAAAGATTTAGAAATAAACAATATGAAATGGTCAGACTTGGAATAGGTTTTTATGGAATTTCTAATATTTATAAAAATAAATTACAAAATATTAGCTCTTTAAAAACGAGAATTTCTCAAATTAGAACCGCAAAAATTAATGAAACTGTAAGCTATCACAGAAAATGGCGTTTAAATAAAGAATCAAAAATTGCAATTTTGCCCATTGGTTACGCAGATGGTTTAAACAGAAAATTAAGTAATGGAGTTGGAAAAGTCTTTATAAATGGGAAATTTGCAAAAATTATTGGAAATATTTGCATGGATATGTCAATAATTGACATTACAGAAATTAAGGCAAATGAAAATGACGAAGTAATTATTTTTGGAAAAGAACAAAATATCATAGAAATTGCAAAAAAATTAGAAACTATAGCTTATGAAATCTTAACAAGTATTTCAGCAAGAGTAAAAAGAATTTATATTTTTTGAATAAAAAAAATAAAAAATAAAAAAATAAAATTATATTTTTTCAATTAAAAAAAAATATATAATTTTATTTTTTTTTTCAAAAATTTATGAAACTTACAATAAAAAATAAAATAAAATTTATAATTATAGTAATTAGTCTTTTAATTTTTCTTTCTGGAATTCTACTGGTTTTTTATGTGAAAAAATTAGAAAATGATTTAAAAACTTTTATAGAAATAAGTTTTTTCAAAGAAAATATTTTACATTTAGATAAAATAGAAAAAGAAATTTTAATTCCGGGTAATGATATTTTTTTAAAAGATAAAAAAAATGAAATAAACTCGAATTTTAATAAATTCTATGAGAAATCAAAAAATAATATCTCTTTTTTAAAAGAAAGCGACATTATTGAAAGCTATAATTTACAGAAACATCTTATTATTCTTGAAAAAGAATTAAATAATTATAATGATTATTTTTCCCAATTAAAATATAAACTAAAAAGAAAAGGAAATGAAGATTATGGAATAGTTGGAAAGCTGTACCATAATAATGAAAATCTAAGAAAACAAGAAAAAAAAATTGAAAGTGTAGATTTTTTGGGAAATATAATTGAATTAAAAAATATTACTCGGGATTACTTATTCAAAAATAACATAAAATATAAAGACGATTTTTTGATTGAATACAGAACAATAATAATGAAATTGCAAAAAACAGAACCAACAATTGCAATAAATAAATTTTATAAAATACTTGATATTTATAAAAAAAATTTTGTAGAATTAGTAAATATCAACAATGAAATCGGAATAAATTATCAATACGGTTTATTATTAAATTTACAATATTCTTATAAAAGGATAGAAATAGAAATAGAAAAACTCAATGAAAAAACTGAGAAAAATTATGAAACCAGAATAAAATATAATTATTTTACAATCTTATTTTTAACTGTTGTTATAATTATTTTATTTACTATTTTTTCTTATAAAATTTCCAAAGATCTTTTAAAAATTTTGAATAATTTAAAAAAATATATTTTTCAACTGAGTGACGGTAAAATACCAGAAAAAATTTTTATAAAAAGTAAAAATGAAATAAGTGAAATTTTTAAATATGTTAATTTATTAATAACTAATTTAAAACAAACAAAAATATTCGTTCAAGAAGTTGGAAAAGGAAATTTCGAAACAAAAATTAATGTTTTTAATAATGAAAGTGATTTAGGTTTTTCTTTAATAAATATGAGAATAGAATTATTAAAAATAGCAGAAGAAAGAAAAATCAAAGAAGAAGAAGATGAAAAAAGGAACTGGCAAAACAGAACAATTACAAAATTTAATGATATTTTAAGAAAAAATGGAAATGATATTTCTGAAATTGGATATAGAGTATTGAAACATATTATTGATTATGTTGACGCTTCACAAGGTGCTTTATTTATTACAAATGATGAAAATAAAAATTTAGATTTAATTTCTGTTTATGCTTATAATAGACGAAAATATATTAGCAAAGTTGTTGAATATGGAGAAGGTCTGGTTGGAAGATGTGCATTAGAAAAAAAGACTATTAACATGACGAATATTCCAGAAGGAGAATTTGAAATTAGCTCTGGACTTGGAAAATTTAAACCAGAAACTATGCTTTTTATACCTTTAATTTTAAATGATGATTTTATGGGAATTATTGAAATAGCATCCCTACAAAAAATAGAAAATTATAAAATTGAATTAACAGAAAAAATTGCTGAAAGTATGGCTTCATTTATTTTAAATCATAAAATAAATGAAAAAACAAATAAATTGCTTTTGGAAACACAAGGACAATCAAGAGAATTATTAGAAAAAGAAGAAGAAATGCGTCAAAATATGGAAGAACTTCAAGCAACACAGGAGGAAGCAGCAAGACATCAAGCAGAAGCAACAGGTTTTGTTGATTCTGTAAATCATGCAATTATTAGAGCAGATTATAATATAGACGGAAATATGGAATATGCAAATACTAAATTCATTAGAACTATGGGATATTCTGTTGCAGAAATGGAAGGTGATCATGTTTCTACTTTGGTAGATAAAAAAAATATAAATATATTTTTAAAAGAATGGAAAAACCTTATTAAAGGTGGAAAACACATAGAAAGAGAAATAAGATTTAATACTAAATATGGTAACAGGTGGATATTATCAACTTATACTTCTATTAAAGATATCAGAGGAAAAATAATGAAAATTTTATTTCTTGGAACAGACGTTGAAGAAGCAAAAAGAAAAAATTTAGATTTTAGAGGAGAAGTTAATGCAATTAATAACAGTGTTATAAAAATAGAATACAAAATGAATGGAAAAATTATAGAAACGAATGAAAACTTTAGAAAATTTACAAAATTTTCTAAAGATGACCTGAAGAATAAAAATATTTTCTTTTTTATTTTGAAAGAAGACCTATCAGAATTTCAAGTCACATGGAATAAAATTATTTCCGGAGAATTTATACAAGGAGAATTTAAAAGAAGAAATAAAAAAGGAGAAGTAATATGGGTGCAAGGAACTTATTCCGCAGTGGAAAATTTTGACGGTGAAATTTATAAAGTAATTTTTATTGCTTATAATATTACAATTAGAAAAAATGCAGAAAGAAAAACATTAGAACTGACAGAGAAATTGAAAAATAAAGAAACAGATTTAGAAAAAAATATAAAAAGTTTAGAATTAATACAAAGAAATCTTACAAAGAAAGAATTAGAAATGAACGAACAAATTGTGGCAATTAATGAAGTAAATTTACTGTTGGAAATAGATTTAGATGGTAAAATTTTAGAAGCAAATGAATTATTTTGTGATTTATTTGGCTTTCTTAGAATGGATATTATAGATAAAAATCATAAAATTTTGATGCCTTTGGAAGAAAAAAATTCTTTGGATTATAAAAATTTTGTAAAAGATTTAAAAGATGGAAAAAGCAAAACCGGAGAATTTAAAAGATTGAGTAGAGATAGAAAAAATATCTATTTACAAGGTACTTATTGTCCAATTTTTGACAATGAAAATAAAGTTCGTAAGATTTTATTTTTGAGTTTCAATATTACAGAAACAAAAAAACAACAGTCAGAAATCATTGGACAATTAGATGCAATTAATAAAACTAATATTTTGATAGAATATAATTTAGAAGGTTATATTACAAAAATAAATGAAATTTTTACATCATTATTTATGTATTCAAAAGAAGAAACCATTGAAAAGCATCATAATATTTTATTAACAGAAGAAGATAAAAATTTAAAAAAATATGAAAATTTTTGGATAGATTTAAAAAACGGTTATATAAAAAAGGGAGAATTTGTTAGACGAGCAAAAAATGGAAAGATTATTTTTCTTAGTTCTACTTTTTATCCTATGTTAAATCAAGAACAAAAACCATATAAAATTATTGAATTATCTTTTGACATAAGTCAAATAAAAGAACAAGAGGAAGCATTAAAAATGCAAACCGAAGAATTAGCAGCAAGTGAAGAAGAATTAAGACAAAATATGGAAGAATTGCAAGCAACACAAGAAGATATGCTAAGAAAACACAAAGAAGTAGAGAGAAATAATATGAAATTAAAAGCAAGTTCAGAGATTTTGAAAAAAACTATGACTAAACAAAGAGCATCACAAACAAAATATAAAAGTCTTGTGAAAGGTATAAATGAAATTGGATATATTGCTACTTTAAATTTAGAAAGAAAATTTATTGATATAAACAAAAATCTTACAAATTTTCTAAAATTAGAAAGAACTCAAATAATTGGTGAAAATTATGAGAAAATTTTTCATGAGAAAAAAGATGAATTTTTGAAAATTTTTGAAAATATTGCAAATGGGAAAACTCAAAAAAGAGAAAATATTTTAAGGAATTCAGAAAAAATTCTTTTTTTACAAGAAAATTTTATTCCAGTCTTTTCAAGTATGAATAAAATTGAAAAAATTTTTATTATTTCTATTGATATTTCTAAAATTAAAGAACAAGAAGCATCATTAAAAATACAAAAAGAAGAACTAACTGAAAGCGAAGAAGAGTTAAGACAAAATATGGAAGAATTGCAAGCAACTCAGGAAGATATGTTAAAAAAAGTTGAAAAAATAGAAATAAGAGACAATAAATTAAAAGTAAGTGCTCAAATTTTAAAAAAATCTATTTTAAAACAAAACGAAGCACAAACAGAATATAAAACTTTAATGAAAGGAATTAATGAAATTGGATTTATTGCATATTTAAACCTCGAAAGAAAATTTTCTGATGTAAATAAAAATTTTACAAATTTTTTAAACATAGAAAAAACTCAAATAATTGGTGAAAATTATGAAAAAATCTTTTTTAATAAAAAAGAAGAATTTTCAAAAATTTTTGAAAACATATTAAATGGAGAAATTCAAACGAGAAAAAATCATTTAGAAATAAAAAACAAAAAAATAAATTTCAAAGAAAATTTTATTCCTATTTTTTCTAAAAGAAATAAAATTTCTAAAATATTTTTAATGATTACTGAGATATAAAATTTTATATTTTATATTCTTTGATTTTTCTATATAAAGTTCTTTCGGAAATTCCTAATTCCTTAGATGCTTTATTTCTTTTGTTTTTATGTTTTTTTAAGGCTTTTTTAATTAACTTTACTTCTTGTATCTCAAGAGATAAAGAAAATTCCTCTTCCTCTTCCTTTTCCTCTTCTTTTTCAAGAGGAATTTCTTTTGTTTCAACTTTTAATCCTAAGTTATTTGAAATTTCATAATTTTTATTATCAGAATACAAATTTTCTAAATTTGTATAGTTCTTATGAAAATTTCTATTTTTTTTATCTTTTTCTGAAATTTCTGAAACAAGTGTTTTTAAGTCATTAATTTCTTTTTTCATATCGAAAAGTATTTTATATAAAATATCTTTTTCTGATGAAAAAGTCTTATTATCTATAAGGTCGCCATTATAAATGGCAGGTAATTGCAAATTATTTTCTTCCGGAATATACAATTTTAAAGTTTCTAAACTTATGTTTCTATTTCTTTCAATTACAGAAATTTGTTCACTAATATTTTTTAATTGTCTAATATTTCCTTTCCATTTGTAATTTATAAGATAATTTTTTGCTTCTTCGTCTAAATTTATACTTGGCATACGGTATTTTTCCGCAAAATCGTAGGAGAATTTTTTAAATAATAAATGTATATCTTCCCTTCTTTCGTCTAATGAAGGCAAATTTATCGGAACAGTATTTAATCTATAAAATAAATCTTCTCTAAATTTCCCTTCTTTTATAGCTTTTTTAAAATTTATATTTGTTGCAGCAACAAGTCTGACATTAGTTTTTTGAACTTTTGAAGAACCAACTTTTATAAACTCTCCTGTTTCAATAACTCTCAGAAGTCTTGCCTGAGTATGTATTGGTAATTCTCCAATTTCGTCCAGAAATATTGTTCCATTATTTGCCTCTTCAAAATAACCTTTTCTTTTATCGTGTGCTCCTGTAAATGAGCCTTTTTCGTGTCCAAAGAGTTCTGAATTTATTGTACCCTCAGGAATAGCACCGCAATTTACAGCAATATAATTATTATGTTTTCGATAGCTAAATTTATGAATAATTTTTGGGAAAAATTCTTTTCCAACACCACTTTCACCTGTTATTAAAACAGACAAATCTGTCGAAGCAACTTGCTTCGCAATATCTATAACTCTATTTAATTTATCAGAATTTCCAATGATCCCAAAATTCTGCTTTATTTGTTGAACTTCCATATTTCATTATATAAAAAACAAAAATATATTTTTTTTCAAAAAAATGCCAAAATTTTACGATTTTTTCATTTGAATTAAAAAAAAAATTTTTTTTCAAAAAAATACTAAAATTTTACGATTTTTTCATTTGAATTTAAAAAAATTTTTTTTCAAAAAATGCCAAAATTTTACGGTTTTTTATTTGAATTTTTAAAAAATTTTTTCTCAAAAAATGCCAAAATTTTACGATTTTTTCATTTGAATTAAAAAATTTTTTTTCAAAAAAATGCCAAAATTTTACGGTTTTTTATTTGAATTTTTAAAAAATTTTTTCTCAAAAAATGCCAAAATTTTACGATTTTTTCATTTGAATTAAAAAATTTTTTTTCAAAAAATGCCAAAATTTTACGATTTTTTCATTTGAATTTTCAAAAAAATTTTTTCAAAAAAATGCCAAAATTTTACGTTTTTTTATTTGAATTTTTAAAAAATTTTTTCTCAAAAAATGCCAAAATTTTACGATTTTTTCATTTGAATTAAAAAATTTTTTTTCAAAAAATGCCAAAATTTTACGATTTTTTCATTTGAATTTTCAAAAAAATTTTTTCAAAAAAATGCCAAAATTTTACGATTTTTTCATTTGAATTTTTAAAATTTTTTTTCAAAAAAATGCCAAAATTTTACGATTTTTTTATTTGAATTTTAAAAAATTTTTTCAAAAAAATGCCAAAATTTTACGATTTTTTTATTTGAATTAAAAAAAAATTTTGGTTCTTCGAACCTTTTTGTGAAATGTAATATTTTTTTTATCAAAAAAAAAA
>JAOZVH010000013.1 GCA_029938235.1 Bacteroidales bacterium | reverse complement strand
AAATCCCATTTTACCATACTAAATTGAGCGGATACAAAAAATGTTAAAATTTTGGACGATTTCTGAAAAAATTTTTATTAAAAATATTAAAATTTTGGGCGATTTTTTTTAATTTCAAAAAATTAAAACTTAAAAGAAAGTGTCTAAAAGCTATATTTTTATTTTCGTCAAATGAAAAATATTTTCATAAAAAAAAATTTCAAATAAAATATATAAATTTATTTAAAATTTTTCTTATATGAAATACGTTTTTTTTAAAATTTATTAAAAAAATAAATATGAAACTAAAATTTTTTTTTATTATCATTTGTATTTTATCTGTAACAAATCTTAGAAGTGCACATATTCTTGTGCAAATGGATAAATCGCAAAAAAATCATTTAAAAGCTTACGGCATCACATATTGGACTTTGCAAAATGGAATAAGTGTAAAATGGCTTTTGAATTATAGGGGTGGAAGTTTTTTAATACCTTATAAAAAAGAGATAGAAAATGAATGTAAATTTAGAAGCATAAGTTATGAAATAATTGCCGATGTTCAGGCATCTGCTATTTTATCGGAAATTTCCAGTCCGTCTGTAAATATGGACGCTGTGAAATTAGAAACTGTTCCAAAAATTGCTGTTTATTCGCCATCAGGCAAAATGCCTTGGGACGACGCTGTAACTCTGGCTCTAACTTATGCCGAAATTCCTTATAAAATTATTTATGATAAAGAAATTATCAGAGGCGATTTATCAAAATATGATTGGTTGCATTTGCACCACGAGGATTTTACCGGACAATATGGTCGTTTTTATGCTTCTCACAGAAATAATAAATGGTATAAAGACAATGTTAAAAAACTTGAAAGTTTAGCAACAGAATTAGGTTTTAATAAAGTCTCAGAATTAAAATTATTTGTTGTAAAAACTATAAAAGCTTATGTTTCTTCCGGAGGATTTTTATTTGCAATGTGTTCAGCGACAGATACTTATGACATAGCATTAGCTTCTCAGAATACAGATATTTGTGAAAAAATGTTTGACGGAGATGCAGCAGATATAAATGCTCAGGGAAAATTAGATTTTTCTAAAACTTTTGCTTTCAAAAATTTCAAATTAAATAAAAACCCTTACGATTACGAATTTTCTGACATAGATGTTTCCAGAACAAGAAGAGTTAATCAAGAAAATGATTTTTTTACTTTATTTGATTTTTCTGCTAAATGGGACCCAATTCCAACTATGCTTTGTCAAAATCACAATAAAATTATAAAAGGTTTTATGGGACAAACAACTGCATTTAATAAAAAATTTATTAAATCTAATGTTTTGATAATGGGAGAATTCAAAGCGGCAAACGAGGCACGTTATATACATGGAGAATATGGAAAAGGAACATGGACTTTTTATGGAGGACACGACCCTGAAGATTATCGTCATTATGTTGGCGACCCGAAAACAATTTTAGATCTATATCCAAACTCACCAGCTTATCGTTTAATTTTAAATAATATTTTATTTCCATCAGCAAAAAAGAAAAAATTAAAAACTTAAAATTTTGTAAACCTTAGAAAAATTAAAATTCCAAGTTTTTTAAACTTGGAATTTTAATTTTTTTCAACAATTATGAAAATATCTTCTTTTTCTTTTTTCATAAAATATTGTTCTCTGGCAAATTTTTCTAAATTTTCTTTGCTTGTTTTTAATTCTTCTAATTTTTTTTTATCTATTTTAATTCTTTCATTATAAAATTTTTCTTGTTTTTTTAAAATACTTATTTCTTCTAAACTATTTATTCTTTCTAATAGGTTATTTTGGTCGAAAAATAATATCCATATCAAAAAAATAATAAAAGTAATAATATATTTATTTTTTATAAAGTAAAAACTTTTTACAATTTCAAATGTTTTTTTTATTTTAAAAAAAATATTTTTCATATAAATTATTTTTTGCAATAATTTTTTTATAAAAAAATTATTGCAAATAAATAAAAAATTATTTTCTAATGGCTTTAATTGTAGCTAATTCATTTCCTTTTACATATTCTAAAAGTGCTCCTCCTCCGGAAGAAATATAACTAATTTTGTTTTGCAATTTATATTTATTTATGGCAGCAACAGAATCGCCTCCACCAATTAATGAAAAACCACCTCTTTCTTTAACTTTTGCAACAGATTTAGCAATTTGTAGAGTTCCATTTTGAAAATTACTCATCTCAAAAACTCCCATAGGTCCATTCCACAAAACAGTTTTTGATTTTTCTATTATTTTAGAAAACCTATTTATGCTTTTTAGACCAATGTCAAGACTCATACAATTATCTTTTATTTTATTTATATCACTATAAGTTATATTTGCTGAATTGCTAAATTTATCTGCATTAACACTGTCAATTGGAAGATAAAATTTCACCTTTTTTTCCATAGCCTTTTGAAGAATTTCTGATGCTATTTCTAATTTATCACTTTCAAAAATAGAATTTCCTATGCTTCCACCTATTGATTTTATGAAGGTAAAAGCCATACCACCACCAACAATAATATTATCAACTTTTTCCAAAAGAGAACTTATAACTTCTATTTTAGAAGAAATTTTTGCTCCGCCAATAATTGCTGTAAAAGGTCTTTCGCCTTTTTCCAGAAGCATTTCTAAATTTTTCAATTCATTTTCAATAACATAAGCAAACATTTTATCTTTTGGAAAAAATTCACTTATTACAGATGTCGAACAGTGACTTCTATGTGCAGTACCAAAAGCATCATTAACATAAACATCAGCAAGTTTTGATAATTTTTTGGCAAAATTTTTATCTCCTTCTTTTTCTCCCTTATGAAAACGTACATTTTCTAAGAGAATAACTTCTCCGGCTTTTAAATTATTTACTTTTATTGATGTATTTTTGCCAATACAACTGTTTGCAAATAAAACTTTAATACCCAAAAGTTTAGATAAATGTCCTAAAATATGTTTATTAGAAAATTTTTCTTCGAAAATATTTCCTTTTGGTCTTCCAAGATGTGATAATAAAATAAGCTTTCCTTTTTCTTTTAGAATTTTTTTTATCGTAGGAATAGCAACTCTCATTCTTGAGTCATCTGTTATTTCAAATTTATCATTCAAAGGTAAATTAAAATCAACCCTTAGCAAAACCCTTTTGTTTGCGAAATTGTAATCAGAAAATAATTGCATAATTTTTATAAAAAAAAATAATTACAAAAAAAATAAATTTTTTTAAAAAAAATGTGTTTTTTTGAAAAAAATTTTTTTTCAATTTATATTAAAATTTTTAATAAAAATTATGATTCCAAAAAACGAATTTAATAAATATGCGACTAAGCATCTTGGCATAAGTAGTTTAAATTTAAATAGATATGATTCTATTTATAACGATTATATTTCTCCAACAATAATAGAAGAACGTCAATTAAATGTTGCTTCTATGGATGTTTTTTCTCGTTTAATGATGGACAGAATTATTTTTCTTGGAATGCCGATAAATGATTATGTTGCAAATATTGTTCAGGCACAATTATTATTTTTAGAATCCAGCGACCCAAATAAAGATATTCAAATTTATTTAAATACACCCGGAGGTTCTGTTTATGCAGGTCTTGGAATTTATGACACTATGCAATATATTAGTTCTGATGTTGCTACCATTTGTACAGGTATGGCGGCTTCTATGGGAGCAATTTTGTTAGCTGCCGGACAAGAGGGAAAACGTTCTGCGTTGAAACATTCCAGAGTTATGATACATCAACCTATGGGAGGAGTTCAAGGACAAGCGTCTGATATAGAAATTACAGCACAAGAAATTAAAAAATTAAAAAACGAACTTTATAAAATTATTTCTGTTCATTCTAAGCAAGACATTAAAAAAGTAGAATCAGATTCTGACAGAGATTTCTGGATGACTTCAGAAGAAGCAAAAAAGTACGGAATGATAGACGAAATTCTCGTAAGAAATAATTTAAAAAATAAATAAAATATGAAAAAATGTTCTTTTTGTCATCGTTCTGAGCAGGATGTTGAAATTTTAATAGATGGAATAGATGGTCATATTTGTAATAATTGCGTAGAAATTGCTTATGAAATTATTCAAAGAGAAGACGAAGTTAAAGGCAAAAGTAAAAGAGAAAATAAATCTTATTTAGGCAAAAAACTTCTAAAACCTAAGGAAATAAAAGAGTTCCTTGATGAATATCTTATCGGACAAGATGATGCAAAAAAAATTTTATCTGTGGCGGTTTATAATCATTATAAACGTTTGTCGCAGGATAAAATTAAAGTTAAAAAAGATGAAGTTGAGATAGAAAAGTCTAACATAATTCTTGTGGGAGAAACTGGTACAGGCAAAACTTTATTTGCTCGTACCATTGCAAAAATGTTAAAAGTTCCATTTGCCATAGTTGATGCTACAGTTTTAACAGAAGCAGGTTATGTCGGTGAAGACGTTGAAAGTTTACTTGTTCGTTTGTTGCAATCTGCAAATTACGACTTGGAAAAAGCCGAAAAAGGTATAGTTTTTATAGACGAAATAGACAAAATAGCAAGAAAAAGTGATAATCCATCCATCACAAGAGATGTTGCTGGTGAAGGAGTTCAACAGGGTTTATTAAAATTATTAGAAGGTTCGGTTGTTAATGTTCCTCCGCAAGGCGGTAGAAAACATCCAGACCAGAAATATATTTCTGTAAATACTAAACATATTTTATTTATTTGTGGTGGAGCTTTCGACGGCATAGAAAGGAAAATTGCAAATCGTTTAAATACTAAGCTTGTTGGTTATAGTGCAGTAAAAAATTCTGACCAAATTGACACGAAAAATTTATTACAATATATTGCTCCTCAGGATTTAAAATCTTTTGGTTTAATTCCAGAAATTGTTGGTCGTTTACCAATTTTGGGTTTTTTAAATCCTCTTGATAAAGAAATTTTAAAGAAGATTTTATATGAGCCGAAAAATTCCATTATAAAACAGTATGAATATCTTTTCAAAATGGACAAAATTAATTTGTCTTTTGACGCAAATGTTTATGATTTTATAGTTGATAAAGCTATGGAATTTAAACTTGGCGCGAGGGGTTTACGTTCTATTTGTGAAGCAATTATGCTTGATGCGATGTTTGAATTACCTTCTAAAACAAAAAAAGTTACAGATTTTACCGTAACTTTGGAATATGCAAAAGAAAAAGTTTTAAAAACAAATAAAAGTAGGTTAAAAGCCGTATAAAAAAATTTTATGAAAATAATTATTCCTATGGCAGGAATGGGAAAACGTATGCGTCCACATACTTTGACTGTTCCAAAACCATTAATTTCAATAGCAGGAAAAAGTATAGTTGAACGTTTAGTTACGGAGATTTCAAAAATTGTTAATGAAGAAATAGAGGAAATCGCTTATATTATCAGGGAAGATTTTGGTGAAGAAGTTGAGAAAAATTTAAAAGAAATTTCTAATAAATTATCTGCAAAAACTTCAATTTATTATCAAAAAGAAGCAAAAGGAACTGCTCATGCTATTTTTTGTGCTGAGAATTCCTTAGATGGAAATGTAATTGTTGCTTTTGCTGACACTTTATTTAAGGCAGATTTTAATTTGAATAAAGAAAATGATGCTACTATTTTTGTGAAAAAAGTGAAAAATCCTAAGGATTTTGGAGTTGTAAAAATTAATAAAGAAAATTTAATTACTGATTTTATTGAAAAACCTAAGGAATTTATTTCTGACCTTGCGATCATCGGAATTTATTTTTTTAAAGATGGTAAAAATTTAAAAAAAGAAATAAAATATCTCATAGACAATAAAATAATTGTTAATAATGAATACCAATTAACTGACGTTCTTGAAAATATGAAAGAAAAAAATATTTCTTTTATACCTGAAGTTGTTAATGAATGGTTGGATTGTGGAAATAAAAATGCAACTGTTTATACTAATCAAAGAATTTTAGAAAATTCTTCCGATGAAAATTTAATTTCTGAATCTGCAAAAATTATAAATTCTATAATTTTGGAACCGTCTTTTATAGATTGCAATGTTAAAATAGAAAATTCTGTAATTGCAAAACATGTTTCCATTGGAAAGAATACAAAAATAAAAAATTCTGTAATTGAAAATTCTATAATTCAAGAAAATTCTATAATTGAAAATGCAAATATTACAAATTCAATGATAGGGAATTTTGTAGAGATAAGAAACAAAAAAGTTGAAATGAGTGTAGGAGATTTTAATTCTTTTAATTAAAAAAAATTCAAAATTTTGTGATTTTAAAAACTCCAATTCTTAAAGAATTGGAGTTTTTTTTTTATAATTTATAATTTTTTTTTTCAAAAAAACGTCAAATTTTTAATGATTTATAAAAAAATTTAATAATAAATTATCAATTTTTTTTAATAATTCTATATCCTATTCCAATATTTATTAAAACAGTTCCAAAACCTACTTCAGCATATATTGGAAAATTTTTCATTAGATCAAATTCTACCCCCATTTTTAATAAAGTTGATATGTCAGTTATTTTTCCTCCTCTGTTAAAAACAATATCTTCGTCTTCTGTTGTTGTTTTTATATCGCTAATAACATCAGAATTATTTAGCGAAATTCCTAAAACAGCATAAGGACGAAAATAATCATATTTTGTTTTTGCATAATATCTTCCCCATAAGGTAAAACAACTAATTTTTTGTTTCGCATCAAAATTAGTTTCTGTAAATTGTAATCTGTCATTGAATTTTGCATCTGCAGAATAAGAAACCTCGGCATAAGATAAACCAAAAACTGTGTTTGTTGTAATTCCTAAACCAAGATTAAACTCTTTATAAGAACTTGTGGTTTTGAAGTTTTTTAATCCTATTTCATTTGTTGGCGAATAAATTTTATACATACCCGAACCAATGTGAAGAAAAATATTTTTTTTTACAAAAAGATCTTCTATATCTTTATCAGGAACAGTATCAATCAAAAATTCATTTAAACGTTTATTTACATTTGAAATGGCAGCATCTCCACTAGAAAAAACATCTTTCGTTCCGTCGGAATAATGTATTGCAAAAATTTTAGATTTCAATAAACTATATACAGGTCCATCTTTTTGGTCTTCTCGCTGATATTTTATTTCTGCCAGACCAAGCTCTTTAACATTTGACTTTATTAGACTGCCATCATTTAATACAATTATATCCTGTGCTTTTAGAATATTTTGATAAAAAAAAGCAAATATAATTGCCATTAAAAATGTATTTTTATTTATTTTCATAATATATTATCTTATTTGATAATTTTCAAAATTAATTTTAATTACACGCTCTTCTAAGTCTCCATCTTTATAAACTGCACCTTCTAAAACTCCAGAAATATATTTACGTTTTAAATCGTAATCAAAAATTTTAACTTCCGGAATAAAAGGCATAGTATCATTTATGTAAAAACGTGATACAATATTTTCCACATCAAGATTTATTTCTGTCAATTTTATACTTGAAATCAAACCGTTATCTGTTAACTGATTAGAAATTTCCATACGTTCTCTATATTCATCGAAATAAAACCTTGCGTATAATTCTTTCGAATAAGGAAAAGAATTATCATAAATTTGTATTTCTAAGAATTGAAATTTTGAAGTATCTGAAGTGGTATTATTTTCTAATTTTCTAATTCTAAAGGCTTTAAGTCCCCAAGATTTATTCCCAACAACAACAGAATAAGAAGACTCTGGTGCACTAACAGAATAATCTTCGTAAGTTTCTGAGCATGAAATAAAAATAGAAAATATTAAAATAATAATAAAAAAAGTATTTTTCATAATTTTTTTTTTAGCGAAAGTGAATTACTAAACCCATAGATGGACGAAGAGTCAGTTCGTCAAAATCTTTTCCATCCATAGCCGTTACCATAATATTCAATCTTAATCTACCTATGGGAATTGAAAGACCTGCAGTAGAACAAAGGTATTTTAAATAGATTGCTTTGTGATTTTCGTCATAAAAATTTAACCAACCCATGCCGGCAGAAATTCTAAAAATTCCTCCGAATATAAATCCTCCTTCTAATTCTGAAAAATCAAATCGATCTCTATCTTCATCTATGGTATTAGATAAATTATTATCTTCAATTTGTAACCGAAGAATTTCATCTGAAATGGAGCCAAGTCTTCCGAAAACACCAAATATATTTTTTTTATTTCCATCTGCGTTAAAAGATTGTAAACCAAACATAGCATCTGCTCCTAATGAAGCCCTATCCTTTTTAAAATTTAACTCGTCATTATCACCTCCGTCAGTCCCATAATAATAAATTATACCTCCGCCCATTTGAAACACAGGCGACAAGCCCTGAGAAAACAAATTAAAAGTTCCAAATAAACAGAATAAAAATAAATATGTTTTTTTCATTTTATTTTTTTTTAATTAAAAAAACGAATATTTTTTCCAAATTCGTCCAAAATTTTAACATTTTTTAATTTCAAAATAAAAAAAATTTTTTCAAAATTCGTCCAAAATTTTAATAATTTAAAATAAAAAAATTTTTTTCAAAATTCGTCCAAAATTTTAACATTTTTTAATTTCAAATAAAAAACAATTTTTCAGAATTTGTCCAAAATTTTAACATTTTTTAATTTGAAAATAAAAAAAAATTTTTCAGAATTCGTTCAAAATTTTAATAATTTTTAATTTGAAAATAAAAAAAATTTTTTCAGAATTCGTCCAAAATTTTAATAATTTAAAATAAAAAAAATTTTTTCAGAATTCGTCCAAAATTTTAACATTTTTTAATTTGAAAATAAAAAAAAATTTTTCAGAATTCGTTCAAAATTTTAATAATTTAAAATAAAAAAAATTTTTTCAGAATTCGTTCAAAATTTTAATAATTTAAAATAAAAAAATTTTTTTCAAAATTCGTCCAAAATTTTAACATTTTTTAATTTCAAATAAAAAAAAATTTTCAGAATTCGTCCAAAATTTTAATAATTTAAAATAAAAAAAATTTTTCAAAATTCGTTCAAAATTTTAATAATTTTTAATTTCAAATTAATTTTTTTTTTCAAAATTCGTTCAAAAATTTCAACATTTTTTAATTTCAAAATAAAAAAAAATTTTTCAAAATTCGTTCAAAATTTTAATAATTTAAAATAAAAAAATTTTTTCAGAATTCGTTCAAAATTTTAATAATTTAAAATAAAAAAATTTTTTCAGAATTCGTTCAAAATTTTAATAATTTTTTAAATAACAAAACCAATTAATAAAATATCATCAATTTGTTTTTCTTTACCTTGCCATTCTTCGATGGTTTTAGAAAAAAAATTTTTTTGTTCTTTCATCTTTTTTTTATGATTTTCTTCAAATAATTTTTTCATATTTTTTATCATAAATTTTCTATTTTTTTCTCCACCAAATTGGTCTTGATAACCGTCAGAAAAAATATAACAATATGTTTTTGTATGTAAATTTATTTTATGCTTTTTAAATTTACTAATATTTTTATCATATATCCCACCTATAGAAATTTTATCTCCCTTAATATGAAAAAGTTGTTCATCTTGAATATAAACCAAAGGATTTTTTGCTCCCGCAAATTCTAAAATTTTATTTTTTTTATCTATCACACAAACAGACATATCCATTCCATCACCAACTTTTGTTTCATTTTGTTTTAAAGATTTTTTTATATACTTATCCATTTCGCTTAGAATTATTTCTGGACTATCAATTTTAAAAACATTAATTATTTGGTTTAATAACTGATTGCCTATCATAGACATAAAAGCACCGGGAACTCCATGTCCGGTACAATCAACAGAAGCAATTATTTGTTTATTATTGGCTTCTGCAAACCAATAAAAATCTCCACTTACAATATCTCTCGGTTTAAAATATAAAAAATAATCTTCAAATGCTTTGTCTAATTTTTCTTTCTGAGGTAAAATGGCTTCCTGAATACGTTTTGCATAATTAATACTTGCAGTAATATTATCATTTTTTTCTTCTATTTCTATTTTTTGAGTTTTAATCTCTTCATTATAAATTTTTAATGATTGTAAATTTTTATCTAATAATAGATTTTGATTTTCAATTTTCTTCTCATATCTATAACTAATACTCCTTGCTATCCAGGAAGCAAAAAAAGCTATACTAATTCCTAAAATAATAGATATTAATCTTAATTTATCTCTTAAAATCTTCACTTCTTTTTCTATCATATTCAAATTTTCATGAAGAGTTAATGTTAATTTTGTACCTTTTAATGGAATAAAAAAAGTCATTTCATGAGCTTGTTTTGCATGTTTTTTGAAAATCAAACCACCAGTTTTTTCACCTGATTTAATCAGGTCTTCCATAGTATTTTTTTTATTATTCTCAATATTTGAAAATATAAAACCTTTATCTCCTACTTTCATACCTACCATTTTAGGATTTGGATGACATAAAACCTTAGCTTCGTTCTGGTCAAATAAACATAAAAAACCTTTTTCTGCTCTTGTGTTTTCTATGGAAGATTGAAATTTTTTTAATAATTCATCTCTGCTTGCCCCATTCTCTAAATCATATTCCATAATCTTAGCCATATTTATGGCTTGCCTTTTATTTGCATCCAGTTGTAATTTCATATAACGTTCCTGCATATAATCTAGGGAAAAACTTACACCAATATAACCTAAAATAAAAACAGTTATAGATACAGAAATAAATGTATAAATAGATAATTTAAATTGTTTAATCATTTTTAAAACTTTTTCAAAAGAAAACTAATTTTTTAAATTTTAAAATTTAATTTTTTTTTTATAAAAAAAAATTACATTTGATATTAATTTTTTAAAATTTAAAAATGGTAATAGTACAACGTTTTTATAAAGACAATGAATTTTTGTTTAAAAAAATGATAGAAATTAGAAAAAAAGTTTTTGTGGAAGAACAGGGTGTAGAGGAAAAATTAGAATTCGACGACGACGAAAATATTATATTTTCTTATTATTTAGTATGGAAAGATTTAGTTCCAATTGCAACAGGAAGATGGAAATTAACCAAAAAAGGTATAAAATTGGAAAGATTTGCAGTTTTACCTGAGCATAGGAATTTAAAAATCGGAGCATTTCTTTTAAAAAAAATTTTAGAAGATATTTCTTTTAAAAAAGAAAAAGTTTATTTACATTCACAAGAAAGTGCTTTAAGTTTTTATAAAAGAAACGGCTTTAAAAAAATTGGAAAATCTTTCTTAGAAGCAAATATTCTTCATTATGAAATGATTCTCGTGAAAAATTAAAATTTTTTTATAATTTAAAAAATATTTTTTTGAAAAAAAATAAATTTGCAAATAAAGAACGTCCTTTTTTAGGTATGGCTTCTTTTACAGAAAAAGATAAAAAATTTTTTTTCGGAAGAGAGGAAGAAAAAAAAGAAATTACACAACTGATAGAAAGAAATATTATTACTATTTTCATGGGAAAGTCTGGAATTGGTAAAACATCGCTTTTGCAGTCTGCTTTAATTCCAATTTTGAAGACAAAATATTTCTTTCCAATTTTTATAAGATTTTCTTTTGACGAAAATCGAGAATTAGAAATAAATAAACTTAAAATTTCAATATATAATCAAATTAAAAAAATTGATAAAAGTGCTGTAAATTTTAATGAAACAACTTTGTGGGAATATTTTCAGAAGTTAGAAATCCTTGATGATTTTGTAAAACCAATTTTAATTTTTGACCAATTCGAAGAAATTTTTTCTAAAAGTAAAAAAAATTCTGATAATTTTAAAAAATTTTTTATAGAATTTGGGAATTTCATAGAAAATGAAATTCCTTATGAAGTGCAAAAAGAATATGAAAATTTAGATTTTCCTTTTGAAATTAAAAAGCAAAATTTTAAAGTTCTTATTGTTATAAGAGAAAATTTTTTGCCAAAAATAGAAAGCTTTAGAATAAGAATTCCATTATTAACAAAAAGTCGTTTTAGACTTTCGCAAATGGAAAAAAAAGACGCATTGCTTGCAATTACAAAACCAAATCCAGAAATTATAAATAATAAAATTGCAAATGAAATTTTAAATTTAATTTATAAACAAAATCTAAAAAATCATAAAAATAAAATAGAACCATTTTTATTAAGTTTATTTTGCTACCAATTGAACGAAACTCGTCTAAGGAAAAAAGAAGAAGAAATATCAGAAGAAATTTTAAAAAAAACTGATATAGAAAATATTTTGAAAAAATATTACTTAAATAATACAAAAGATTTAGAAAAAAATGTTCAAATTATAATTGAACAAGAACTATTAACTTTTGATGGACAAAGAAAATTACAGTATGTAAATGATTTAATTAAACGATACAAAATCAATAGTTTAGAAATTGATAAACTTGTTAATAGAAAAATAATTCGTAAAGAAAATTGGAACGACAGAGAACACATAGAAATTATACATGATATTTTAGTGCCAATAATTAAAGAAATTAGAGATGAAAGAAGAAAAGAAGAAAATATAAAAAAGCAAAAAATTGCTTTTGATGTTTTGAGGAAACAAGAGGAAAAAAAACGAATTTCTTTAAAAGAAAAACATAAGAAAAAAATTAAATTTATACAAAATTTTGGAATTACAATTTTTATTGCTTTTGTAATTTTATTGTTTTTTGTTTATTATTCTTTAAAACAAAAAACTATTGCAGAGTCTAATTTTTTAATAGCAAATGCTTTGTTAGAAAAAGATAAAAACCCTACTTTAAGTTTTGAAACAGCGAAAAAATCTTATGATGAAACAAAAAGCGAATTGTCAGAAATTGCTATGCGTCTCGCTTATTATTCCGGAGATTTTTATGAAAAAAATACAAATTTTAAAAAACAAATTTTAAAAATAAATTCATCTAAAAATGGAGAATTAATTCTTACTGTTTCGGCGGACAGTTCTTTTCAATTGAGAAAGAAAAACGGTGAAATAATTAAAAATTTTTTTAATAAAAAAACATTTTTTCAAAATGCAAAATTTTCTCATAATGATAATTTTATTCTGACCATAGAAAATGATATAATTTCAAAAATTTGGAATAAAAATGGAGAACTTTTACATATTTTAAATTCTCATAAAGAAAAAATAACAGATATAAGTTCATCTTTTGATGAGAAATATTTTGCAACTTCCAGCGAAGATAATACAGTAAAAGTTTGGGATTTAAAAGGGAATTTAATTTTAAATTTTGATAAACATAAAAATAATGTTCAAAGTGTAGAATTTGCAAAAGATACAAATTTAATTATTAGTGCAAGTAAAGATAGGAATGTTATTTTATGGGATTTGAAAGGTGAAATTAAAAAAGTTTTCGAACATAAAGAAAAAGTAAATAAAGCAATTTTTTTAGATGAAAAAAATATTGTTACAATAAGTGGAAATAATATTTTAAATTTTTGGTCAAAAAATGAAAAAAATTTTTTTTCAAAAAAAGCACATAAAAAGAAAATTTTTAATTTAAAAACTTTTTCAGATTCTTTAATTTTAACAATTAGTGATGATAAAACCATAGGAATATGGAATAAGAATGGAGAAAATATAAGCATTTTAAAAGGTCATAATGCTCCTATTTTTGATGCTTGTTTTTCTAATAATGGAAAAAATGTTATTAGCACATCCATAGACAACAATGTTTTTTCTTGGGAAAATTTCAAATTTTACCGTCATATTTTTAAAAAAGCAAATGCTTCTTTTTTGTCTGCAGAATTTTCTTTTGATGATAAATTTATATTGACTTCCTCAAAAAACACATCAAAAATATGGGATAGAAATGGAAAAAAAATAGCTGAATTAAAAGGTCATCAAGATAAAATTTTAACGAGTATATTTTCAAAAAATGGAAATTATATTTTAACAGCAAGCAAAGATAAAACCGTCAGACTTTGGGATAAAACAGGAAAAGTTTTGCAAATATTTAAACATAATTATGAGGTTTATTCTGCTTCTTTTTCTCCGGACAATCAAAGTATTTTAAGTACAAGTTTAGATAGAGTTATCAGAGTTTTTGATTTTAATGGAAATTTAAATTTGAATATTGATTCTCACAAAGAAATGGTTTTATCCGCAGAATTTTCTCATGATGGTAATTTGATAGTTTCTGCCAGTGCCGACAGAACAGCACGAATTTATGATTTTAAAGGTAAAGAAAAAGCAATTTTAAGAGGACATAAAGATATAGTTTCATACGCTGAATTTTCTCCAAAGGATGATAAAATTATAACTTCAAGCTGGGATAAAACAGCAAAACTCTGGGACTTAGAAGGAAATTTGTTAAAAACTTTTATAGGACATCAAGGAATTTTAAATTATGCTACATTTTCAAAAGATGGAAATTATATAATTACTGCAAGTCAAGATAAGAGTTTGAAAATGTGGAACTTAGAAGGAAAAGAAATTTTCGAATATAAGGGACATAAAAAAAGTATTTATACAGTAAAAACATCTAATGATGATAATTATTTAATAACTGCTTCACAAGATGGAACAGTACAAATAATACCAATAAAAGCAAAGAAATTTTATTAAAAATAAAATTTCTTTGCTTGAAATGAAAATAAAAAATTATTATTTAATTTTTTTATCTATTTTTGCAAAATGAATAAATTTATAATTTTATTTATAACAATAATTTTAAATGTACAATTATATGCACAAGATTTTTCAGAAATTGAAAAACAAGGTTTTATAATTATACATGCTTCGGAAAATTATGAAGCATCTAAAAAAGTAGCAAATGAAGCCCAAAAACATCTTGGCTATAAACTTGATTTAAGAAATCATATAAAAAACGAAACATTAGGTTTATCATTACCAAAAGTTGTTTGTGAAGAAAACGGATTTGAATATCCATTTTATGTTCAAAGGGGAAGAGCTAAAGATGGGAATTATATTTCCATAGAATATACAAATATTTACAATAGTTTTACCGAAGGTTTTTATATAATTGTTGTTGCAAATTTTCCAAAAACAGAAAAAAATAAATTAAAAGAAACTTTAAAATTTGTAAAAAAACATTATGAAAGTGCATATATAAAATATACAGATATTTACATGGGCTGTATGCACTAATTTTAAAAAAATAAAAATTATAAAATGAAAAATATATTAAAATACATTCCAAATTTTTTAACTTCTTTAAATATAGTTTCCGGAAGTTTGGCTATAATTATGGCATTCGAAGGATATTTAATATATTCTTCATATTTAATTGCCATTGCGATTTTTTTTGATTTTCTCGATGGATTTTCTGCTCGCATGTTGAATGCTTATTCTTCCATAGGAAAAGATTTTGATTCTCTCGCTGACTTGGTAAGTTTTGGTGTTGCTCCTTCTGTTATTGTTTATCAAATGTTCAAAAAATCTGGAATATCTTATATTCCAAATATGTTAGATTCTATGCCATTAAATGAAATTTTATTATTATTTTCTTCTTTATTAATTACAGTTTTTTCCGCTTTACGATTGGCAAAATTTAATGTAGATACAAGACAAACAGATAGTTTCATCGGTTTGCCAACTCCGGCAAATGCTATTTTATTTGCTTCTTTTCCATTAATTTTAAATTCAAATTACAGTAAAGAATTAACAGAAACTGCACATTTAATTTTATTAAATCCATATTTTTTAGTTACAATTACCATAGTTCAATCTTTTTTATTAGTATCAGAATTGCCGATGTTTTCTTTGAAATTTAAAAATTTCAAATTTAACGGTAACAGAACAAAATATTTTTTTCTAATAATTTCATTTATTTTAATAATAATTTTAAAATTTTATTCAATTCCGTTGATAATAATTTTTTATCTAATTTTGTCTATAATAAATAATTGGATTTATCAATTTGATTAAATTTTAAAAATGAATATAAAAGTCTTTAAAGTAAGATTAACACAATTTATAGGATTTATAAAAAACGATATATGGAGAGTTTCTTTAAAAGAATTTTCTCCAATTTTTGCATTTTTTATAAGAATTATTAGAATAGTTCTTTTTGCTGTTCGTAGTTTTATAGAGGAAAAAATACCAATTCGCGCTTCTGCTTTAACTTTTTATTCTTTGCTTTCTATAGTTCCGGTTATTGCGATGATTTTTGGAATTGCTAAGGGTTTTGGTTTAGAAACTTTATTGGAAAAAGAATTAAGAGCATCTTTTTCTAATCAAAGCGAAGTTTTAGAACAAAGTATAAGATTTGCTCATTCTATGTTGGAAACAACAAAAGGAGGACTTGTTGCCGGAGTAAGTTTGTTATTTTTATTCTGGACAATAATCCAACTACTAAGTAACATAGAAGATTCTTTCAATGGAATTTGGAGAATAGAAAACGCCAGAAGTTATTTAAGAAAATTTACTGATTATTTATCAATGATGTTAGTTGTTCCTCTTCTTCTTATACTTTCCAGCAGCGCGACAGTTTTTTTAACTACACAAATAAAAAATATAACTCAGGAATTTGAAATACTTGGTTACGTCAGTCCAATGATATTTTTTGGTTTAAAATTAATTCCATATATTTTAATATGGTTGCTTTTAACGGTTATTTATGTTGTGATGCCAAATACAAAAGTTAATTTTATGCCAGCTTTAATTGCGGGAATAATTGCGGGAACAGCTTATCAGGCTACTCAGTGGGCTTATATTGCTTTTCAAATTGGAGTTGCAAGAAATAATGCAATTTATGGGAGTTTTGCTGCTTTACCATTATTGTTAATTTGGCTACAATTAAGTTGGTTTATAATTTTAATAGGAGCAGTAATTTCTGCCTCTATACAAAATGCTTCCAAACAAGGTTTTGATAAAAGTGCATCTAATTTAAGTATTTCTGCAAAACGTTTACTTGCTTTATCAATTTTAAGAGTAGTAATAGAAAATTTTTCTAAAAGCAGTAATCCTTTAAGCGTTCAAGAAATTGCCGAAAAATTAGAAATTCCGGAGCATTTTGTAGATTTTTCGCTAAAAGAACTGAAAGAAAGTGAAATTATATCAGAGGTTTTATATGGAAAAGAAAACTTAAAAACATATCAACCTGCACAGGATATTAATAATATGACATTTGCTTTTGTAATTGACAATTTAGATAAAAGAGGAATAGATAAAATAGAAATACCTAAAAACGACGAAATAAAAAAAATCAAAGAAATATTGAAAAATTTAAAAAATTCAAATAATAATTCTAAAGAAAATATTTTATTGAAAAATATTTAAAAAATTGAACAAAAATGAAAAAAATTTTTTTTTTAATAAATATTTTAATTCTGTTTTTTCATCAATTGTCATCTCAGAATAAGGTCTTTTATGCCGGAGAAGAGTTAAATTATAAAGTTTATTATGGATGGATAAATGCTGGAAAAGCAAAATTAATTTTAGAAGAAACAAAATTTAATGATAAGGATTTTTTTCACGCAAAAGCAATTGGTTATTCTACCGGAATAACAGATAAATTATATAAAGTTTATGATGTTTATGAGAGTTTTTTTGATAAAAAAACTTGTTTTCCAGAAAAATCCATTAGAAATATTAGTGAAAGTTCTTATAGATCTTACAATGAAGTAATTTATAATCACAAAGAAAATTCTTTGCTAAGTACAAGGTCTGGTTTACATGAAAATTTACCGTCTCCTATTTTTGATATGCTTTCAGCTTTTTATTCTATAAGAATAAACAAATTTAATGATTTAGAAATTGGTGATATTTTAGAAATAAATACTTTTTTTTCTGATAAAAATTTTTTACTTCGCATTCGTTTTATTGGAATTGAAAAAATAAAAACAGATTTAGGAAAATTTGAATGTTATAAATTTTCCCCTGTTGTGGAAGTTGGAAGAGTTTTCGACACTAAAGATGATGTTTCTATATGGATTTCAAAAGATGAAAATTTTATTCCAATTAGAATTAGATTTAATTTATTTCTTGGGTCAATAAACTGTGATTTAGAAAATTATAAATTAAAATGAAAATATTAAAAAAAAAAAAAATTGTGTTTTTAAATTAAATTTTATGATGAAATTTGAATGAGACGAAAATAAAAATTCCTCAAATAAGGAAAAGCATGCTATTGATTTTAATAAAGCGAAAATAGTTTTTAGTGATGAGAATAAAAAAATAATACCAAGCAAAAGGAATGATGAAAATAGATGAAAATTATAGGTAAAATATATAAAGTATTATTTTCTATTATTTATACAATACGAAAAATTCTATTCGTATAATATCCGCAAGAAAAGCAAATAAACAAGAATATAAAAATTATTATAATAAATAATAAAATGAAAAAAAAAACAATAAATCAAAAAGAAGCAATAAAATTATTGCAAACAGGAAAAGATATAAATTTATTTTCCATTAAATTTAATGATGAAAAAATAGAAGCTTTAGAAAGCATTTTATTATTTGAAAATAACATTGATATTCCTGAGAATTTAATTTATTATGATGATTCAACAATAGATTATTCTGATGACCCAAAATTAACTAAGAAAGAATTAAAAGGATTAAAATCTACATTTGATACAATAATTCCTGTTAGCAAAGAGGTTGAAGATTGGATATTAAAAGAAAATATTGATTTGCAAAGATTAACATCAGAATTAATACAGGAATATTTCGAACAAAATATTTTAAAAAAATAAAATTTTTATTTTTTTCAAAATTTTTTTTTATTTTGAAATTAAAAAATATTAAAATTTTGGACGTTTTTTTGAAAAAAAATATTTTTTTTCAAAATAAAAAATATTAAAACTTTTGACGTTTTTGAAAAAAAATTTTTTTATTAAAAAAAATTGACAATTTTTGAAAAAATTTTAATTATGAATTATCCAGAGAACTTTGAAAAAAAAATAGGTTTTGATAATATTAGAAATATTCTAAAAACAAAATGTCTAAGTAAACTTGGAAAAAATAAAGTAGAAAATATAAATTTTTTATATGATTTTTCAGAGATAAAAAAACAAGTTGATTTAACAGATGAATTTAAAGAAATTTGTATTTATGAAGAAAATTTTCCTGTTTCTTATTTTATAGATGTAAATCCTTTTTTGAAAAAAATAAAAAAAATGATTTTTTTAGATGCTTGGGAACTTTTTGACATTAAACGTTCGATGGATACAATTTTGGCAATAATTAATTTTTTCAAAAAAAGTAAAGAAGAAAAATATTTGAATTTAAAAGAACTTGTTAAAGATGTAAAAAATAATGAGCTAATAATAAAAGAAATTAACAAAATTTTAGATAAAAAAGGAAAAATAAAAGACGAAGCTTCTTTTGAATTATTGGAAGTACGCAGAAACCTTAGAAAAAAAAGGTCAAATATTTCAAAAAAAATTAATATAGTTTTACAAAAAGCAAAGCGAGAAAAAATTATCGATAAAGATACAAATCTTTCGGTACGAGATGGAAAAGTTGTTATTCCCATAGATACGAATAAAAGAAAATTAATAAAAGGTTTTGTTCTGGACGAATCCGCAACAGGAAAAACTTCATACATAGAACCTATAGAAATTATTGAAATTAATAATGAAATAAAAGTTTTAGAATACGCAGAGAAAAGAGAAATTATAAAAATTTTAATTAAGATTTCAGATTTTATCCGTCCACATTTAGACGATTTATTTAATTCTTATGATTTTCTTGCTGATATAGATATGTTGCGTGCAAAAGCGATGTTTGCAATAGAAATAAATGCTATAAAACCAGAAATTTTACAAGAAAGTCGTTTCGATTTGCGACAAGCAATTCATCCACTTTTGTATTTATCTTTTAAAAAAGAAAAAAAAAAAGTCGTTCCGCTGGACATAGAAATAGATAAAAATTCAAATATAATTTTAATCTCAGGACCAAATGCCGGAGGAAAATCTGTTTGTTTAAAAACCGTTGGACTTTTACAAATGATGTTACAATCGGGTTTATTAATTCCAGTTGGTCGTTTTTCTAAAATGGGAATTTTTGAAAAAATTTTTATTGATATAGGCGACGAGCAATCTATAGAAAATGATCTCAGTACTTACAGTTCACATTTGTTAAATATGAAATTTTTTACAGAAAATGCAAATCATAGAACTTTGATTTTGATAGATGAATTTGGTACCGGAACAGAGCCAATTCTTGGAGGAGCAATTGCAGAAGCAATTTTAAATAATTTAAAAAATCGTTTTGTTAAAGGCGTAATTACAACTCATTATACGAATTTAAAGCATTTTGCAAGTTCTCATAAAATTATGCAAAATGCGGCTATGCTTTTTGATACTGAAAACATGAAACCACTTTTTCAATTGAGTATAGGAAAAGCTGGAAGTTCATTTGCTTTCGAAATTGCTAAAAACATAGGTCTTTCGGAAGATATTTTAAAAGATGCCACAAATAAAGTGGGACAAAAACATATTGATTATGATAAAAATTTACAGAAATTAGAAAATGATAAAAGATTTTTAGAAAATAAAATCCAGAGAATAGAAAGAAAAGAAAGAAATTTGGATAAAATTTTAAATAAATATAAAAAAGAATTAGACCTAACACAAAGAGAAAAAAAATTTATTATTTCTGAAGCCATAGATAAAGCAAATGAAATTTTAAAAGCGTCAAACAAAAAAATTGAAAATACAATTAGAAAAATTAAAGAAGGAAACGCAGAAAAAGAACGAACAAAAAAAATCAGAAAAGAATTAGAAGATTTCAAGAATAAAGAGATTATAAAAAAAGAAATTGAAGAGGAAAAAATTAATAAAAAAATTTTTCATTTAAAAAAATTAGAAAAACAAAGAGAAGAAAAACGTAAAGAAAGAGAAGAAAAACATCAAGACGAACAAAGAAAAATTTATCAAAAAGAAAGATTAAAAGAAGAATTAAAACCATTAATAAAAAAAGAAAAAATTGATCCTCTTATAGAAAAAGGTGATATTGTAAAAATAATAGGTCATAATTCTGAAGGAGAAATATTAGAAATTAAAAAAAAATATTTTATCGTTTCGTTTAGTAATAATTTAAAAACAAAAGTTCAAAAAAATAAAATTGTTAAAACGAGAAATAAATTCAAAAAAAAACATACTGTCCAATTCAATTTTAATATGAACACAGATTTAGCTTTTAAAAGAACAAGTTTTAAAATGGGTTTAGATTTGAGAGGAAAACGTGGAAATAAAGCCATTGAAATTTTAGCAAAATACATAGACGAAGCAATAATTTTAGAAGTCAATAAAGTGAAAATTTTGCACGGAAAAGGAAATGGAATTCTAAGAAAAATGGTGAGAGAATATTTGCAAAAATATCCAAATCTAAAATGTTATGACGAAAGACCTGAACTTGGAGGTGCAGGAATTACAATTTGTGTTTTTCAAGATTTGAAATAATTTATATAAAATTTAAATTTTTCCAAAAAACGACAATTTTTTAATGATTTTATAATTTTAAAAAAAATTTTTCAAAATCCGTCCAAAATTTTAATATTTTTTATTTTGAAATTAAAAAAATTTTTTTTCAAAAAATGACATTTTTTTATGATTTTTTATAATTAAAAAAAAAAATCAACCTGTACAAACCAGATTATGATTCAAGCGTCCACGCTTGATTTCGTTGCATCGTCCTATAAAACATTGATTTTTAATGTTTTAATTACGATTTGGAATAAAAATTTTTAAAAAATATTTTGAAAAAAACACAAATTTTTCACAATTTTTTTATGAAAAAAACTTTCCTCCACAAAAAGGTTCGAAGAGCCAAAATTTTTTTCAAAAAATGACATTTTTTTATGATTTTTTATAATTAAAAAAAAATTCAACCTGTACAAACCCAAAAAATTAATGTTTTTTTGAAAAATTTTTTTATAAATTATAAAATTCGTAAAAAATTGGCGTTTTTTGAAAAAAATTTTTTTTCAATAAATTTTTTTAATATACAAACCCAAAAAATTGGCATTTTTTTCAAAAAAATTTAAGTTTGTACAGGTTGAAAAAATTTTTTTATAAATTTTAAAAAATCATTAAAATTTGGTCGTTTTTCCCAAAAAAAATTTTTTTATAAATTATAAAAATCTTAAAATAATTGGTTTTTTTTGAAAAAAATCATTAAAAAATTGACGTTTTTTGAAAAAATTTTATTTAATTTTAAATTAATTGACGTTTTTTGAAAAAATTTTATTTTAATGATAAGAAATTATCAAAATAATTTTTTTTTGAAAAAAAAAATTTTTTTTTAATGATAAAATTATAAAATTATTGACATTTTTTTCAAAAAAATCTACATTTTTTATGATTTTATTTTTAATAAAAAAAATTTTTTCAAAAAAACGATGAAATTTTAATGATTTTTTAAAAAGAATTATATCAAAATTTTATTTTTTTTATCGTCTATTTTATAAAAAATACCATTTTCAATTAAAAGTCCTTCGGTATTTTTCTCTGGAAAATATTTATAATAATCTTTTGGGTGTTCTACATCAATGGCAATTATTTTTCCGTCATATTTTCTATTTATTTTATTTTGTATGGTATGACCGACAATAATATTAGAACATTCGTAAAATTTCAAAATTTTATTTATTGTTTTTTGCTCTAAATTCTTTTTAAAATATCCTCTGTACCAATAAGGACTTGTTTTGGAAGAATTAATTAATTTCTCTTCCATAGAAAATTCTGCTTTTGGAGCATAAATTTTATAATAATTTTCTCTTGCAATTTTATTTATTTCTGATATTTCAATTTTATTTTTCACAAATTTAGGACTTAAACCTCCATGAACAAAAATATAACTTCCAATTTTTTCTATAACATTTTTTGTTTTTAACCATTTTCCTAAATGTGTTGTTGTGTCATAAATTTGAAATTCTTTTATTCCAATCAGAGAAGCCGCATTTTGATATTTTCTTTTTGCATATTTATTTTGTCCTCTCATATTCATAATTTCATGATTCCCCAAAATATAATGTACTTTACCACCAAATTTTTCTGCTTCCTGCTCTAATTTATATATAAACCACAAAACTTGCATAGTAAAATAACTTCTATCTATAAAATCTCCAATCAAAACAAGATGTCCATTTCCAAAAGTCCAATTTAAATTTTTATCAATCACTTCATTTTGTATCAAAAAATTTCTAAATGTTTTATAATTGCTTTCTATGTCAGAAATGGTAATAATTTTTTCTTGATTTTCATATTCAAATTTTTCTATTTTATTTTCCTTTATTTTAAACGAAAAACTTGTACCATCTGGGTAATAAAAACAGTTTATATTAAAAGTATCATTAATATTTTGCTTTTTATTTTCAATAAAATAACCATTTTTGTAATCTCCTTTTATATATTTAATTTCAAAAATACGTTCTTTTTCAAAAATAAAAGGTCCTTCATCATTCAAATTTCTACTTGAAACATTTTCATCTGCTCCATATTCAATATTTTCAAAATTAATTCCCCAAATGAAAATGCCAGAAATTATAAAAACCATAAGAATAATTCCTAAAATTGTAGCAATATTTTTTAATATTTTTAATGCTTTTTTCATAAATAAAATTTAAAATTTTTTATTAATAATAAAAATATTTTTAATTAAAATGTCAATTTTTTTATGAATTTTTCATTAAAAAAATTTTTTTCAAAAAAACGACGAAATTTTAATGATTTTTTAAAATTAAAAAAAAATTTTTTCAAAAAAACAACAATATTTTAATGATTTTTTAAAATTAAAAAAAAAAATTTTCCCTTATGCGTCATCGTCCACGCTTGACCTATTATCCACTCCATGCTTGAATATGCGATGTTTGTATGTCAAGCGTGGACGATGACGCATATATGATTTTGAATTTTTCTACAAAATGGAATATAAAAAAAATTATCTTCTTTCTCTCATAATTTTTCCAACTTCTGATTTTCCTAATCTTATATAATCTAACAATGGACGGTTTGAAGGACAAATATAAGAACAAGAGCCGCATTCTATGCAGTCCATAGTTTTTTCTTCTTCTACATTCTCGAACATTTTTTTTTCTGTCAAAGTCATTAATAAATAAGGTTCTAAACCCATAGGACAAACAGAAACACATTTAGCACAACGTATGCAAACTTCTATTTTTCTTCTTTTTGCATCTTTTTTAGAAATTAATAAAATACCAGATGTTCCTTTTGTCATTGGTACATCTATTGTGTTTAATGCTTTTCCCATCATAGGACCGCCGCTAATTATTTTTCCTGTATCCTCCGGAACACCACCTGATGCTTTTATAATTTCTTCTAATGAAACTCCTATTCGAGCGATAAAATTATATGTTTTTTCCATAGGCTTTCCTGTAACCGTTACAACTCTTTCTATGAGAGGTTTGTTTTTTTGTACCGCTTCATAAACCGCAAAAGCAGTTCCAACGTTATGAACAACAGCACCGACATGAATAGGTAAACCACCAGAAGGAACTTCTTTATTAATTACAGCTTTAATTAATTGTTTTTCTCCACCCTGAGGATATTTTACTTGCAAAGAAACAACTTCTGAACCATTATAATTTTCACATAATTTTTCTATGTGTGAAATGGCATCTTTTTTATTATTTTCTATTCCGATAATGGCACGTTTTACATTTAAAGCTTTCTTCAAAATTTCTATTCCAACCATCATCTCTTCGCCTTTTTCTAACATAAGTCTGTGGTCTGCTGTTAAATAAGGCTCACATTCTACACCGTTTATAATTAAAACATCAGCTTTTTGTCCCTTTGGAATTGATAACTTTACGTGAGAAGGAAAAGTTGCTCCACCAAGTCCAACAATTCCAGATTCTAAAACTTTATCTATAATTTGCTGACTGTTTAATGTAATATCTTTTTTCAATTCTTGGCTTTTATCAATATTCTCCATCCAATCGTCGCCTGCCACTTTGATAATTACAGCGGTATTTTTATAACCTGTACCGTCCATAATTTTATCTATTTTAGTAACAGTCCCAGAAACCGAACTGTGAATGTTTGCAGAAATAAAACCAGATGTTTTAGCAATAATTTGACCAACTTTTACTTTTTCTCGTCTTTTAACTACAAGAGTAGCAGGAGAACCAATATGTTGAGATATTGGAATGGAAACAGTTTTTGGAAGATCAAGAGTTTTTATAGTAACGTTTTCAGAAAATTTATTTTCAGGAGGATGTACGCCACCTTTTGAAAAAGTCTTTAACATTTTTAATTTTTTTTAATTAAATTTTTTTACAAAAATAAAAAAATTTTTAAATATTTTTTTTAAAAAAAATATTATTTTTGAAAAAAATATTTTTTTAATGGAAAATTTAGGTGATAAATTAGATGCTCTAAGTTCTGCTCTTTTAAGTATTGGAATAACTTATGTAGATATAATTATATTTGCCATGATTATATGGTCTATATTTATGGGGTGGAAACGTGGTTTTATTGTACAAATTATTTCCCTAAGTGCTTTAATTTCAGGAATTTGGCTTTCTATAAGATTAAAAAGTTTTATTCTTATTTTTATAAAAAAACAACAAGGTTTAGAAGACTCAAACAGTACTATTCTTGTTATTGCTTTTGCCATTACTTTTATATTGGTTTTACTTGGAACGTTTATGTTGTCAAATATTATACAAGCAATGGCTAATGATAAAAAGTTTACAACCGTAAATCGTGTTTTTGCGGCTATTTTATCTTTTATAAAATATTCTTTTTTTATTAGTATTTTTGCTATTTTTTTTAATAAATTAGATGTTTTACCAAAAAAACAAAGTGAAAATGCTTTTTTATATAAACATTTTCAAAATTTTGCTCCGGTTTTTTTTCCTTATTTAAAATTTGAAAAAGAAGATAATAATTAAAATTATGTAACCGCTCATTATAGTATGGTAAAAAAAGTTTTTTCGCAAAAAACAAAAACCATAAAGCTTTGATTTTAAGGTTGTTGCGTTTTTTGTAAAATGCAAAAAATTGAAATTTACCATACTATAATGAGCGGATACAAAATTATTAAAAAAAATAGCAATTTTCCAAAAAAAATTATTTTTCGAACTTTTTTATTTCACCGCTTTCTATTTTTTTAAAAAAAATAGCATTTTTTCAAAAAATTATTTTTCGAACTTTTTTATTTCACCGCTTTTTATTTTAGAAAAATATTTTTTCATATCTTTTTTCACTTCGGTAGATAAAAATATCAGACCAAGAATATTAGGAAAAGCCATTGCTAAAACCATCATATCAGAAAAATCCATAACAGCTTCTAGGGAAGCAGATGAACCAACAACAACAAAGAATAAAAACATTACATAATAAATATTCGTTGTTACTTTTCTATTTTTTATAATTTTTCCAGCAAACAAATAATTAAAAGCTTTTAAACCATAATAAGACCAAGAAATCATAGATGAGAAAGCAAATAAAAAAATCGCAATAATTAATAAATTTGGGAACCAAGAAAATACACTGGCAAAAGCCTGAGAGGTTAAATCTACGCCTTCTAAACCATCTGGATTATTATGAAAACCAGTAAAAATAATTACAAGAGCTGTCATCGTACAAATAACAATTGTATCAATAAAAGGTTCAAGTAAAGCTACTATTCCTTCGCTAACTGGTTCTTCTGTTTTCACTGCTGAATGCGCGATGGAAGCAGAACCTGTTCCAGCTTCGTTAGAAAAAGCTGCTCTTTTAAAACCTGTTACAAGAACTCCAATTATCCCACCTTTCAAAGCATCGTTAGAAAAAGCACTGTCAAAAATTAAAGCAAAAACTTTCGGTACTTCGCTGATATTCATAAAAATAATCACAGATGCTGTTAAAACATAAAAAACTGCCATAAATGGAACAATTTTTTCGGTAACTTTTGCTATGCTTTTTATTCCACCAATTATTACAATTCCAACCAAAAACGCAAGTATAATTCCAAAAACAAAACCATAATCACTAATTGCTGGAAATTTAGAAGCAAGTATTTGAAAAGATTGGTTTGCTTGAAACATATTTCCTCCACCAAAAGAACCACCAATTATTAAAATTGCAAAAACAAAAGCTAAAATTTTGCCCAACCAAGCCATATTTTTTTTTTCAAGTCCTTTGCTCAGATAATACATAGGACCACCAGCAATGTCTCCAAGTTCATTTGTTATTCTATATTTTACGCCGAGAGTTACTTCCACAAATTTTGACGACATGCCAAGAAAACCTGCAACTATCATCCAGAAAGTTGCTCCGGGTCCACCTATACTAATTGCAATGGCAACTCCAGCAATATTTCCTAAACCAACTGTTGCAGAAAGTGCTGTTGCAAGTGCTTGAAAATGAGACACTTCTCCTTTATCTTTTGGATTATCATATTTTCCTCTTACTAAATCTATAGCATGCATAAAACCTTTTATATTAATAAACTTCATTTTTATAGTAAAAAAAACTGCCCCAAGAATTAACCAAACAACAACCAAAGGTAATTTTGCATTTGATTCTATACCAAGAAAAGGAAGAATATCAAAAAGTATAAAAAATGACATAAATTTAACAATAGGCTCAAAAATAGAATTGATTTGCTCACTAATATTGTCTTTTTCTGCAGAAAAAAGATAATTGTTAAAAAAACTGAATATTGTAAATATTATAATTTTTTTTCTCATAAAAAATATTTTTTTATTAATATATATTATATATATAATATTTTTTTTTATAAAAAAATATAAAAAATTTTAATTAAGAATTTTTTAATTTCAAAATTTAAATTCATAAAAAAATTGGTGTTTTTTGAAAAAAATTTTTTTCAAAAAACGTTAAAAAATTGGTGTCTCTGGAAAAAAATTTTTTCAAAATAAAAAATATTGAAATTTTGGGCGATTTTTGAAAAAGTTTTGGCTATCGAACCTTTTTGTGGTGAGTTTTTTTTCATAAAAAAAATGTGAAAAATTTATGCTTTTTTTCAAAATATTTTTCAAAAATTTTATTCCAAATCGTCATTAAAACATTAAACATCAATGCTTTATAGGACGATGCAACGAAATCATCGTGGACGATGAATCATAATCTTTTTATTTTTAATAAAAAAAATTTATATTTCACAAAAAGGTTCCAAGAACCAAAGTTTTTTTATAATTTATAAATGTAAAATGTAAAATTTCTGCGTTTTTTGAAAAAAATTTTTTTTTAATTATAAAAACTGGTTTTAAACATTGGAGTTTTTTTTTCAACACCAATGTTTGTCGAAAATGTTATTTTTTTAAAATATTAAAATTTTGGACGAATTTTGAAAAAAAAATTTTTTTATTTTGAGATTACAAAATATTAAAATTTTGTCGTTTTTGGAAAAATATTTTTTTTTATCTTAAAATTACAAAATCTTAAAATTTTGTCGTTTTTGGAAAAAAAATTTTTTATTTTAAAAAATCATTAAAATTTTGGACGTTTTTTTCAAAAAATATTAAAATTTTGGACGAATTTGAAAAAAAATTTTTTTTTATTTTGAAATATAAAAAATATTAAAAATTTTTTTTTAATTTTAAATTATATTTGCTCAACAAAAAAAAATTTATAAAAAAAATTTATTTAAAAATAATGGAAAAAAACGCAGAGTATTTTTTTAATAATGGAATAGAAGCATGGGAAAATAATAAATTTAAAGATGCTGAAAAATATTTTAAAAAAACAATAGGATTAAATCCAAATCATCTACTTGCTTATAACAATTTAGGAATTTTATATATTAGATATTTAAATAATACAGAAAAAGGAATTAAATATTTAAAAAAAGCTAATCAAATACAAGAAAAACAAATCAAAGCAGAAGAACAAAAACAAAATTATTTATCACAAAAAAAAATTAAGCTACAATCTGTAAATTTAAAAAACATTGGTCATTTTGAGGATATTCAAATAAATTT
>JAOZVH010000127.1 GCA_029938235.1 Bacteroidales bacterium | reverse complement strand
TTTTCACCGCACATTATTAAATTTAAATTTTAGCGGTTTTTGGAAAAAGTTTTTTTAAATAAATTATTAAAATTTTGGCGGTTTTTTAAAATTTTTTTTTTAATAAAATATAAAAATTTTAGCGTTTTTTGGAGAAAATTTTTTTTTTAATAAAATCTTAAAATTTTGGCGGTTTTTGGAAAAAAATTTTTTTTAATAAAATCTTAAAATTTTGGCGGTTTTTAAAAAATTTTTTTTTTAATAAAATCTTAAAATTTTGGCGGTTTTTGGAAAAAAATTTTTTTTCTAATAAAATATTAAAATTTTGGCGGTTTTTGGAAAAAATTTTTTTTAATAAAATATATAAATTTTGGCGTTTTTTGGAAAAAAATTTTTTTAATAAAATCTTAAAATTTTGGCGGTTTTTAAAAAATATTTTTTTTTAATAAAATATTAAAATTTTGGCGATTTTTGGAAAAAAAATTTTTTTAATAAATTAAAATCATAAAAAAATGCCGATTTTTCGAAAAAAAAATTTTTTTAATTATAAAAAAGTCATAAAAATTTAGAGTTTTTTGAAAAAAAAATTATTTTTTTGTATTTTTTTTGAAATACATATAAGATTTATAATCGGCATAGTTCCATGAAAACCAAGTTCTATCAGAATATTCTATTAAGAATTCATTTAATTTTCTTTGATACACCACATCATAATTTTTAGAAAAAAAATGATATGTATTTAGATCTCGCTCTTGCTGCAATAATTCTTTTTCTTCATATAATAATGGATATACTTTTTCGTCTAAAGTAAGCATAAAACTTGCTTCAACAAAAGCATCTGGATAATGTTTTAAATTATATTTGGCAATAATTGTATCCCAATCTGGAACAGAAAAAATTACAAATCCAATGTACAATGCCCAGGAATTAAATTTTATAATATAAAAGAAACTTTTTTTATCTTTAATTTTTATTATCAATGTCGCTAAACTAACAACTACTAAAGCTAAAAAAAAGAATAATCCAATTCTTAAATAAGCTAAAGCAAATTGTTCTATATAATGTAAATTTCTAATGATAACAGAAATAATTAAAATAAAGTTTTGAAAAATCCAAAGATATGAAACTTGTTTTAGTAGTTTATTTTTTCTATAAAAATTTAGATTGGAACGAAAATAAAATAACATAATTGCTATTGAAAGCATCATACTAAAAACGAGTAAATAAGTTCCCGAGTGAACAAATTGTTTTAAATCGAAATCTTTTGTATATTCAAATCCTAACCAAATTGTTTTTATATCTAAAAAATTTACTATTAATAGCAAAACATTTACCGGAATAATTATCATTAATGCGATAATATTTTCATATTTAAGAAGAGGTTTTAAACTGGGAGTAGAATTAAAATTCTTAATTTTCTTCTTAGTTTTTCTAAGTAAATTTTCAAGATATTTAGACTCTCTATCTATCACATTATTTTTTTGTTTTTTGAAAAAAAACCAAAATAAAGTAATAAAAGACCATAATACAAAAAGAAATAAACCAAAAGAAATATTTTCAAATATATAAGAAATAAATTTTGTTATTGTTTCTACAAATGTTTTTGTAAGTTTATTAAACTCAGGAACAGCAATTTTAAAAATAGAAAAAAAGATTAATACAATAACTAAGGGAATAAAAATTAAACGTATATATTTAAATATCTTTTTTATATTTTTAAATTTGTTATTATTTATTTTTATATTTTCGTTCAATAAGCCAATGGGATTTAAATAGCTAATAATTCCTGATAAGCCGCCGAATAAAAGTGTTCTTAATTCAGAATAATGTACAAATGGTTGCAGAAAAAATAAAGATACAATCCAAATAAAAATAACCAAACTTGAAGCATGATAGACAATTGCTAATGAAGATATAATTGTTCCTAGATAAATAATTAAAGCATTTTTAGATTTTCTACTTTTTGGAAAAAAGAATAATAAAGATGTAACTAAAAAAGAACTAAAAATCAAAGAATTAATACCTATATCTTGTTTCCAAAAAATAAGTGTGAAAAGAAAAATTCCAATGGTTAATAATATAAATTTAATCTTATTTTGCATATAAAATTTGTTAAGAATAAATATTTTATATTCTTAAACGTAAAAAATTTCAAATTTGTATAAAATAAAAAAAAAAAACAGCAAATTTTGAAAAAATTTTTTTTCAAAATATAAAAATATTAAAATTTTGGACGAATTTGGAAAAATTTTTTTTTTGAAATTAAAAAATATTAAAATTTTGGGCGATTTTTGAAAAAAATTTTTTCCAAAATTTAAAAATATTAAAATTTTGTATGATTTTTGAAAAATTTTTTTTTTATAAAAAAAATCACATTTTATTCAAATGTGATTTTTCATATTTATAGGAAATTTCTTTTTACTTTTTTGGTGCCACTTCAACTTGACCTATGATTTTCAAGAAAGTTGTTGAATTAGCTGGGTCATTTGTAATTACTGTAATTCGTTTATTTTGTCTATTTTTCTTTCCACGAGAATTAAAAGTTACTTTTATTTCTCCATTTTCGCCCGGCTTGTAAACTTTTTTATTTCCAAGATTAACAGCAGTACAACCACAACTTGCTTTAGTTCTTCTAATAATTAAATCGCTTTTTCCAGTGTTTTTAAATTTAAAAACATGATCAACTTTATCTCCCTGCTTAATTTTTTTGAAATTAAAAACTTTATCATCAAATTCAATTTTTGCAGCTTTATCCAATTCTTCTTTTGATAATTTAGTAAAATCTTCCTCTATGGTAGCACTAATTGCAATGGTTGCATATCTATTTTTCTTAATTTCTACTTTCTTACCATCTATTAAAACTCCAATTCTTTTGGAAGCAAAACCAAATTTATCTTGCTTTACTGCATCATAAGTACCTTGAATAACTCCTTTTTCGCCAGCTTTAATAATTTCCGGAATGGTTTTTATTTCAAAATATTTTGGCACTCTTTCGAAAGTAATTTTCATATCTTCCTTAGAAGTATTAAAAATTTCTATTTGTAAAGTCTTTTTTTCTGTATTTTTTAATTTTGTAAAAGCAAGATGATTATTTTTCAATCTTAAAAAATCTCCCATTGTTTGGGCATAAATATCTTCAATTTTCCTTTCTTTCGGACTAACTTCTCCTTTTATTCTCAAAGTTATTTTACCTGCATTAGAATGAACTGTAACAGTTTTATTAAATTTTCCCGGTCTATTTTTTGGATTATAAGCAACTTCGATAAAACCCTCACCAGACGGAAGTATTGGTTGTTTTGTCCATTTTGGAGTTGTACAACCGCAAGACGCTTTTACATTGTTCAAAATTAAAGGCTCACTTCCTGTATTTACAAATCTGAAATTGTAAATAGATTTTCCTGCACTTTCCTTAATCAAACCATAATCGTGAACTTCTTTATCAAAAGACATAGTTGCACCCTTTTGCTGTGAAAAAGAAAACGTAAAAAAGGAAAATAAAACAAATAATGTTAAAAATATATTTTTCATAAATAAAAAATTTAAAATTTTTACAAAAAAACAAATTTTTTTTTATAAAAAATTTAATGAAATTAAAAAAATTGTTAATAAAATGTTAAAATTTTTATAAAATTAAATTTTAAGAATTTGTTAAAAAAAATTTAAGATTATGAATTTAACATTTTTCACTTCCAAGAGTTAATAAAGCACTAAGTACTTTTAAATTTTGTTTTATTATATTATCTTTACATATCTGAAAAGATAATCTTTTTCCTTTCATAGTAAAACTTATGGAAGCACCTTTTGAAGTAAGAGCATTTTTTCCTGTGATAATTAAAGTTGCTTTACCTTTTAATAATTTTAATACTTCTTCTAAATCTTTTGTTCTTTTTATCGGAATATACAAAATATGACATTCTATAATATCATTTACAGATGCAAATTGTTTTAAAACAATTTTTTGACTTCCAACTTTTTTTACTTTTGCAATTCTTTCTAACTCAGCATTTATAATTTTAGAACTTCCTAAAACTCCAATGGTAAAATCTCCAACTTGTTTTGATTTTGGATAACTTATATATTTTGTAAAATTATATATAAACATAGCTTGAAATCTACTTTCTTTCTGAGCCATAGAAATTTTTGAACAAGTTAATATTAATAATATTATAAAAACTGCTTTTTTCATTTTTCTAAATTTATTATTTAAATTAAACAAATTTTATGCAAATTTAAAATTAAATTATATATTTTCATAAAATCGCAATGCTCTAATGATTTTTTCTTTTTCTAAAATATTTTCTATTTTTATTTTTCCAATATTATCTAATAATGGAAAATAAATTTTATTATTAATTTTTTTTTTATCATTTTGCATCAATTCAAAAACGTTTTTAAAATCAGATTCTTGTATAATATATTTTTTATAATTTTTCAAATAAAAAGAAACAATTTTATTAAGAATTTTTTTTGGAAAATTCAATTCAATATGAGAAATGTATAATTCACAAATCATTCCTATCATTAAGGCTTCGCCGTGTAAAAGACATCTATTTTTTTGCATTGAAAGACTTTCAATGCTATGTCCTATGGTATGACCAAAATTTAAAATTTTTCTAAAACCTTTCTTCTCAAAAGGGTCCTTAGAGGCAAAAAAATTTTTTATTTTTACAGATTTATATACAAAATCTAAAAAATTTTCATTTTCCTCATAAATTAACTTAAAAATATTTTCTTCAATTAAATTATTAAAATTCTCTATGTTAGAAATTAAACTGTGTTTTATCATTTCTGCAAATCCAGAAAAAATATTTCTTTTATCTAATGTCAAAAGAAATTTCGTATCTATTAAAATATATTTTGCTGACATAAATAAACCAATTTCATTTTTTGCATTTCTATAATTTATACCAACTTTTCCTCCGACAGAAGCATCTACTTGTGAAAGTAAAGTTGTAGGAATATTAATAAATTCTATTCCTCTTTTGAAAGTAGAAGCAGCAAAACCTCCAATATCACAAATTAAACCACCACCAAGATTGATTAATAAAGAGTTTCTTTCTGCATTATTTTCAAAAAGAAAATTCCAAATTTGTAAACAAGTTTTTAAATTTTTATTTTTTTCGCCTTCTGGAATTTCTATAATTTGAAAATCAATTTTTAAATTCAAAATTGGAAGACAATATTTTTTTGTATTTTTATCTAAGATTATAAATTTTTTTTTATTACTATTTTTCAATATTTCTGATAATTCATATTGAATATTTTTTGTGAAAATTACTTTTGAATTGAAATAATTTATATTCATTTTCTAATGAAAAAAAATTTCACAAAAAAACAATTTTTTTTTTTATAAAAAAAATTTTTTTATATAAATTTGCATTTTAAAATAAAAAAAACAAAAAATGTCAGAATATAATAAAAATAATAATTTAGACGATGAATTAATGCCTTTTGATTTTCCACAAAATCAATCGTCAATTATTAAGGTTATAGGAGTTGGTGGAGGAGGCAGTAATGCCGTAAATCATATGTATAAACAAGGAATAAAAGATGTTAATTTTGTTGTTTGTAATACTGATGCTCAGGCATTAATTAACAGTCCGGTTCCGGTAAAAATCCAGTTGGGAGAGTCTTTGACAGAGGGTAGAGGTGCAGGCAATAAGCCAGATAAAGGTCGTGAATCAGCAATAGAAAATATAGATGAAATTGTTGCAGTTCTTTCAAGTAATACAAAAATGGTTTTCATTACTGCTGGAATGGGCGGTGGAACCGGAACAGGTGCAGCTCCGGTAATTGCAAAAGCAGCAAAAGAAATGGGGATTTTGACTGTTGCAATAGTAACCATTCCTTTTAGGTTTGAAGGGAAAAAACGATTGCAGCAAGCTGTAGATGGAATTAAAAATTTAGAAGAAAATGTTGATTCGCTTCTTGTTATAAATAATGAAAAATTAAGAGAGATTTATGGTGATTTAAAATTGTCTGAAGCATTTTCTAATGCTGATGGAGTTTTAACTACTGCTGCAAAAGGAATAGCAGAAATTATTACCGTTCACGGTTATATAAATGTTGATTTTGCTGATGTACAAACAGTAATGACTGATAGTGGTGTTTCAATTATGGGTTCAGGAACAGCAGAAGGAGAAGGAAGAGCGATAAGAGCAATAGAAGAAGCTTTAACTTCACCACTTTTAAACAATAATGACATACAAGGTGCTTCTAATGTTTTATTAAATATTACTTCCGGAGCAGAAGAAATTAGTATGGATGAAGTGGGAGAAATTACTGATTATGTACAAGAACATGTTGGAGATGATGCTTTAATTATATGGGGAACTGGTGTTGATGAAATGTTGAAAGATAAAATTAGTGTAACTATAGTTGCTACAGGTTTCGAAACAAATATTATTCCAGAGCTTTTTATTGGTAAAAAAAAAGAAACTGTAATGCTTGAAAGTGAATCAAGAGGCAAAAATCAAAAAAAGAAGTTTTCGCTAAATGATTCAAACTACAATCAAAGCAAAAATTTAAAAAAAAATGAAGAAAAAGCAAAAGAAACTTTTATTCTTGATGATGATTTAAATGAATTTGAAGTGGTTAAAAGTAATGAAAAAAAAATAGACACAAAAAAAAGTGATACTACTGCTTCTACTTATGAAAAAAAATATAAACAAACAAGATATCCCCATAGAAGAGCTGAATATCAAAATAATATAGAAGATATGGAAAATGTCCCAGCTTATAAGAGAAAAAATGTAAAATTAAAAGATAATGATTCGCTTAATCAAGATAAAAAATTTTCTAAATATTCACTCGGAGGAAGTGATAGGAAAAGTCCAAAAATAAGAAAAGACAACTCGTATTTACACGACAATGTAGATTAATTTATTTTGCAGCAATTTGATTTTTTTAATTTTAATTTCTTTTTGCTGCTTTTTTTTATCCAATTTTTAAAATTGAATAAAAAAAAAAAAGAATTAAAAATAAATTTTAATTCTTTTTTAGTGGCGAGGACAGGACTTGAACCTGCGACCTTTGGGTTATGAGCCCAACGAGCTACCAACTGCTCCACCTCGCAATGTTTTGTTTTATTTATGACGCAAAGATAAATACTATTTTTTAATATCCAAAAAAAAAACGATTTTTTTTTAAAAAACTTTTTTTTCTTAAAATATAAGAATATTTTTGTGAAAAAAAATTATGAAAATAATAGAAAAAATTAATTATTTACAATTTATTGTAAAAAAATTTAAGAAAAAAAATAAAATTATTTCCTTTATTCCAACTATGGGATCTTTGCATGAAGGTCATTTATCTTTAATAAAAGAGGCTAAGAAAGGAAAAAATACAATAATAATTGTAAGTATTTTTGTAAATCCAACACAATTCAATAACTTAAAAGACTTAGAAAAATACCCAAGAAATTTAAAAAAAGATATATTTTTATTAAAAAATATTTTATGCGAAAATGATATAATTTTCACACCATCCGAAGAAGAGATGTATCCTACAATTGATAATAGAAATTTTTATTTCGGTGATTTAGAGAATGTTATGGAGGGCAAACATAGAAAAGGTCATTTTAATGGGGTTGCAAAAATTGTAAGTAAACTTTTTGATTTTGTTAAACCAGATAAAGCATTTTTTGGAAAAAAAGATTTTCAACAAATAGCAATAATTGAAAATTTAGTTAAAAATTATAATTATAAGGTAGAAATTATTCCTTGTGAAACAGTTAGAGAAAAAAACGGTCTTGCTATGAGTTCACGAAATATTTTATTATCTAATGAGGAAAGAAAAAATGCAAATAATATTTATAAAATATTAAAAGAAAGTAGGGAAAAAAATATATCCATTTCAGATTTAAAACATTGGGTAAAAAATAAAATCAATGAAAATTCTCATTTTATTTTGGAATATTTTGAAATTAGAGATGATATTTTTTTAAAAGATGTAAATTCTTGGAAAGATGATTGCAAAAAAATCGGATTTATTGCTGTAAAAATTGGCAATGTTCGTCTCATAGATAATATTTTTTATTAAAAAAATTTGTTTTTTTTATATAAAAAATTACTTTTGCGAAATTATTTTTTATATTAAAAAATATAATATGCAAAAGAAAAAAGTTTGTGTTATCGGTTTAGGTTATATTGGACTACCAACTGCTGCTTTATTAGCAAATAGAAATTATCTCGTTCACGGTGTTGATATTCAAAAAGATGTTGTTGATACTATCAATAAAGGAAAAGTTCATATAGTTGAACCGGCTCTTGATACTTTTGTAAGGTCTGCTGTTCTTTCTGGAAATCTTACAGCACATACAAAACCAGCAAAATCTGATATTTTTATGATTGCTGTTCCTACACCTATTTTGGCAAATACCGATCCAGATATTTCTTATGTAATTTCTGCAACTGAGGCGATTGCTCCTTATATAGAAGATGGCAATATGATAATTTTAGAATCCACTTCACCAATAGGAACCACAGAAAAGATTTGCGAAATTTTAAAGAAAAAAAATGTAAATATAGATAATTTACATATTGCTTATTCTCCGGAAAGAGTACTTCCGGGACAAACTATGCATGAACTGGTTGAAAACGATAGAGTCGTAGGAGGAATTACAGAAATAGCGGCAAAAAAAGTAAAAGAATTTTATAAAACTTTTGTGAAAGGAGAAGTTTTAACAACAAATTCCAGAACTGCTGAAATGTCAAAACTGACAGAAAATTCTTTTAGAGATGTAAATATTGCTTTCGCTAATGAACTTTCTATAATTTGCGATAAATTTCAAATTGATGTTTGGGATTTAATTAAAATGGCAAATCGTCATCCGAGAGTTAATATTCTCAGACCAGGAAGTGGAGTTGGTGGACACTGTATAGCTGTTGATCCTTGGTTTATAGTTGCAAAGGCAAAAGAAGATGCTAAAATTATTAAGCAAGCACGTTTAACAAACGATTACAAACCAAATTGGGTTATAAAAAAAATTAATATGGAATATAAAAAATTCCAAGAAAAAAACAATGGAAAAAAACCTTTAATTGCTTGCATGGGAATTGCTTTTAAACCAGATATTGATGATTTGAGAGAATCTCCATCCTTAGAAATTACAAAAAAATTGAAAAAATTGTATGAAAATATTCTTGTTGTTGAACCGAATATTGAAAAATATTCTGATTTTGAACTAACAAATTATAAAGAAGCAATAAAAAAAGCAGATATTATTGTTTTTCTTGTGCAACATAAAGAATTTAAAAACTTAGACACCTCTAAGGAAAAAGTTATTATAGATATTTGTGGAATAGATAAAATTTAAATTTTTTTCAAAAATTGTATAGACAAGACATATTTTGTCTATACTAAAAATCGTCCAAAATTTTAATAATTTTTAATTTGAAATTTAAAAAAAATTTTTT
>JAOZVH010000126.1 GCA_029938235.1 Bacteroidales bacterium | reverse complement strand
TTAATCCTGAAAAAGAAAATCCTCAAAAATTACTAAAATTTGATACAAAAGGAAATATTTTTTCTACACATGAAAATTTACAATCCACAATTAATTTATGTCATCTAAATAGAGAATATTTGACAGATGCAAGAAAAAAAATTTTTGATGATATTATTAGAATTTTTAAAACTTTGATTTCTGGAATAGGAAATCAAATGGCACAAAAAGAAAAATTAAATGAAATTTTAAAAAAAGATGATACCTTAGAGTTTACTGCTTATAGAAATTTTTGTAAAGAAATTTTAAAAAAAATGCTGAAATTTTAAATTAAAAAAAATTTTTTTTTCAAAAAAACGGCAAAATTTTAACATTTTTAAATTAAAAAAATTTTTTTCAAAAATCGTGATTCGAAACATTTGAGGTTAAAAAAAAAACCTCCAATGTTAAAAAAATTTTTTTTTTGAAAAAACGCAAAAATTTTGAATTTTTCATTTAATTTTTATAATTTTACAAAATTATAAAGAAAGCAAAAAATGAAATACAATTTAAATATAAGAGAAGAAGAATTAAAAAATAAAGTCGCCAAGTATTATTTTTGGATCTATGATAATACAAAAATTATTGGCAATGTAGATTTTTGCGTTTCCATGCATAAAAACGAATCTTTAGAACAAGAAAGTTTAATATGGGCAGAAGCAAAAAAAGGAAAATCTGACATTCATAAATCTTTCGTTCAATTGATTTTAACCATTGGCAAAGCACGAACTTTTGATAATTATTTACCTCCGGCGATGCTCGGAGCTTTTGATGCCGAAAAAATTGCTTTTATTTCGTATAATGATATTCACGATATTTTTTATATCAATGATTTTAATTGGAATGTTACGCCTTCAAATCATAAAACTAAAGAATTTCAATTAATTTATGAAAAAGTAAAAAACATTTTAGAAAAAATTACGCTAATTTTTTTTTACGAAAAAGACGATAAAATTTTAAAAAAGTTCATTAAAACGAATTTTGTTGTTGGTAATTTTGGCATTACAAAAGTACAAATTGACAAAAATAATTTCATGGTCATTTATAATAAATGGTTAGAAACTGTAAAGCCAACTATTGCTGTAAATTGGGAAATTGCAAATAAAAATGGAATTATTGACGGAGATTTCTATCTTGCCGATTTGTTATCCTATGAAAATAAAACAATAAAAGAAAAATTATTTGTTTTATTAAAAAAAAATAGATACGAACTTGATAGAAGAATTGATAAGTTTGGTATGTTTAATACAAGGACAGCATCTTTTATTGATAATCAAAAAGCACATCAAGAATTTTGGAATAAATACGAAAGACCACCAAAAGAATCTTATTGGGATTATATCGTAGAACGTCGAGATTTATTAGTTCCTCAAGATATTAGAGAACGAAAAGGAAGTTTTTTTACGCCGCAAATTTGGGTAGAGCTTTCGCAAAAGTATTTAACGGAGGTTTTGGGAGAAGATTGGCAAGATGAATATTACATTTGGGATTGTGCCGCAGGTACAGGAAATTTACTCGCAGGACTAACAAATAAATACAATATTTGGGCTTCTACATTAGACAAACAAGATGTAGATGTGATGAAAGACAGAATTAAAAATGGGGCAAATTTATTAGAAAAACATGTTTTTCAATTTGACTTTTTGAATGATAATTTTTCAAAATTACCACAAGCTTTGCAAAAAATTATTAATGATCCCAAAAAGCGAAAAAAATTGATTATTTATATAAATCCGCCATATGCTGAGGCAACAACTGCCAGAACAGTAACAAGAACAGGAAGAAATAAAAGTGGAGTCACTAAAAATTACAAACTAAACGAATATTTTAATGCTAAAATTGGTAATGCTTCCAATGAAATATTTGCTTTATTTATGGCACAGGTTTATGATAAAATACCAAATTCAAAACTTGCTTTATTTTCAACCTTAAAATTTATACAAGGCTCTAATTTTAAAAAATTTAAGGAATATTTCTTAGCAAAATTTATGAAAGGTTTTGTTATACCTGCAAATACATTTGATAATGTAAAAGGTCATTTTCCAATTGGTTTTACAATTTGGAATTTAAGTGTAAAAAATAATATCAAAAATATAAATTGTAATGTCTTTGATAAAAATGAAAATAAAATAGGAAAAAAACGTTTTTATGGCAATTTGCCAAAAAGTATTAATAAGTGGATAAAAAATTTTGATGATAAAATTCTCGATGCTATCGCTTATATGGGAAATCCTTCACCAGACTTTCAACATAATTCACAATTATATATATCTATGCGAAAGGGAATAGAACATTTTAATTTTTGGAATTTCAATACAGATAATATTTTTAACGGTTGTGTTTATTTTGCTGTCCGTAATTGCATTAAAGCCACTTGGATTAATGACCGTGACCAATTTTTAACTCCAAAAAAGAAATGGGAAAAAGATATTAATTTTCAAAATGATTGCTTAACTTTTACTTTATTTCACGGACAAAATAGGTTTACATCAGAAAATAATACAAATCACTGGATACCATTTACAGAAAGTGAAGTAAATTCTCAGGAAAAGTTTGAAAGTAATTTTATGGTAAAATTTATTCAAGGAAAATTAAAAGCAAATGGAAACGGCGATTTATTAGGAAAAAAAATATTAAGAACAGAAAGTTTAGAATTTTCATCAGCATCAAAAGCGGTTTTTAAAGCAGGTTTGACACTTTGGAAATATTATCACGCTCAGAAAAATTGCAATGTCAATGCTTCTTTATACGATATTCGTGCATATTTTCAAGGAAGAAATAAAAATGGTAGAATGAATAATAAAAGTAAAGATAAAAAATATATGAATTTAATAACAAATTTGCGAGGATATCTAAAAGTTTTAGCCAAAAAAATAGAGCCAAAAATTTATGAATACGGTTTTTTGAAAAGTTAAATTTTCAATTAAAAAAAATTTTTTTCAAAAAATGACCAAAATTTCAATATTTTTTATTTTGAAATTAAAAAAAAATTTTTTCAAAAATCGTGAAAATTTTATGATTTTTATTTCTAAATTTAAAAAATTTTTTTTCAAAAATCGTGAAAATTTTATGATTTTTAAATTTCAAAATAAAAAAATTTTTTTCAAAAAAATGTCCAAAATTAATAAAAAATTGAATTATTGAAAAATTTTGTACAATTTTTTTGAAACTATGAAAATTATTTTTAATAAAAATAAAAAAAATCATTTATATTTATTAAATATATATATTTGTAAAAAATTGATAAAAATAAATCATTAACTTTTCAATTTAATAATGGTTAAAAAAAATAAAAATAATAAAGCAAGGAACTATAAACGAACTACAATAAGAAGACTTGATATGTCTTCAGGTTTGGAATGTGCAGCACCTGATTGTAAAAATTTATTAATCGCAAAAGATGAAAAAAGCATTATTAGTAAAATATGCCATATTGAAGCTGCAAATGAAGGTGGACCAAGATACAATTCTAAAATGACAGATGATGAACGAAGAGCTTATGAAAACTTAATACTACTTTGTGATGCATGTCATACAATTATTGATAATAAAGAAAATGAAGAAGATTATCCTGTAGATTTGTTAAAGAAATGGAAAAAGGAACACGAAAAAAAAGTTTTATCAAGAACAGAATCATACAACGAATTAAAAAAATATCCATCAGCTATTGCAACCGTAATAAATTGTATTGGAGCATCTAATTTATTTAATAGCAAAGATAACAGAAATACAAACTCTTATAATCTTGATGATAAAATCACTCATAATAATTTAATAGATAACAAGTCAATTATTAACGAATACAAAAACTATCAAGGCAAAATTCAGAAACTCTATACCGAAATTGAAAGTGAGGGGTCTTTAAAAAGAAGTATTTTGCTACAAAATATCAAAACGATTTATATAAAAGTTAAAAATAAATATATTACAAACAAAAATATAGAAATCCTTGAAATTAGAAAAAATGCAGATTTTATTTTTGACGATGTAAAAAATGAACTTTGGAAAATTATTGAAAATAGTAAAAATATTAAAGAAGATATCCCACTTGAAGCTATTGATACTGGCTTATTAATAGTTATGGTTGATGCTTTTATAGAATGTAAAATTCTTGAAGAACCAAAAAAAAAAATAAATTATGTTGTTAAATAATAATATACAACCACAATTTGACGTTTATTATCAAGGTGCTAAATTAATTGATTATCTGAATAAAATGACAGAAAAAACTGTTGATTTCTTTGATGTTTATAATGGATTTAACACTACAAATAAAATATCAATGAATTTATTTATATTAACTCTTGACTGGTTATATATTTTAAATTTAGTTAGTAATTCAAAACAAGGAAAGATTGAAAAATGTTTTTAAAAAACCTTAAAATAGAAGACGGAGTAACAATAATTAGGGATATTTCCTTTCATAAAGGATTAAATTTAATTATTGATGAAACAGGAACTAAAATTTCTGGCAATAATATAGGAAAAACTACGGTTCTTAAACTTGTAGATTTTTGTCTTGGAAGTAACGGAAAAGATATTTATCAAGATCATGAATTTAAGGAGAGAGGTAATAATACTAAAATTGAAAACTTCCTAAAAGATAATAATGTAATCATAAGCCTTTCGCTTGTAGATGACTTACAATATCCTGATAAAGAAATTATTATAAGAAGAAACTTTTTGGGTTACCGCAAAAAAATTCAAGAAATAAATGGTGAAACAATAAAGGTAAAAAAAGAGTTTGGAAAAAAATTGAAAGAACTCATTTTTAACTCAAAAAATGAAAAACCAACTTTTTTTGAAATCAAAGCTAAAAATATTCGTTACAAGAAAAATAGAATTAAAAATACAATAAATGTATTGCATAATAACACTACAAAAGAAGCTTATGAAGCATTATATTTCTTTTGGTTAGGTATTAATATCAACGAATTAGAACGTAAACAGGTTCTTCAAAAACAAAAACAAATGGAAGAAAAATTACAAGAACGATTAAAATCAGAACACGATTTACCACAAATTGAACAATCAATAATTGTCATTGAGCGTATAATTAAAAAATTAGAACAAAAAAAAAATAATTTTAATATCAATGAAGATTTTAAAAATGATTTAAGCAAATTAAATAGCATAAAAGCTAATATTAATAGTAAAACGACTGAAATTGGAAGACTTGAAATTAGATTTGAATTAATTAAAGAAAGTGAAAATGAACTTAAAAAAAATAGAGCTAATATTAATCTGAATGAAATAAAGTCTATATATAAAAATGCAAGTAGATTTATCAAAGATATTCATGTAACTTATGAACAAACAGTTAGTTTTCACAACAATATGCTAAATGAAAAAATTAATTTTATAACAAAAGAATTACCTAAAATAAAACAACAGCGAAAAGACAATAATCAAGAGCTAAATACTCTATTATCAGAAGAAAAACAATTATCTGAAAAATTAAATAAAGCAGGAGCACTTGAAGATTTACAGGATTTAATTGTAGAACTAAATGAAAACTATGAGCGTAAAGGAGGTTTTGAAGAGCAGAAACGTTTATGGCAAAAAACAAATAAAAAATTTTCTGAAATTAATAAAGAGTTAAAAGAAATTAATAAAATAATAAATTCAAAAGATGATTTAATAAAAAATAGAGTGAGCAAATTTAATGTATATTTTGAAAAATTTTCTCATAAATTATATAAAGAACGACTTATTCTAAGTCATGTAAAAGACGATAGAGCTTACAGCTTAAAAATAAATAGTATGAGTCCTGGAACTGGTAAAAAGAAAGGAGAAATTGCTGCATTCGATTTTGCTCATATTAAATTTTGTGAAAGTATTGGAATTAAATGTCTTAATTTTATACTTCATGACCAAATTGAGAATATTTATCATAAACAAATAAATACAATAACTGAGATTGCTAATAAAGATATAAATTGCCAATATATTGTGTCAGTATTAAGAGATAAATTACCAACAAAATTAGATGTGGAACAATATAAAATATTATCATTATCACAAGAAGATAAATTATTTCGAGTAGAATAAAAAAATGAAATTAAAATATTTGTTATCGTCCACGATGAATTATAATTTTGAATATGAAAAAATCATCATGGACAATGATGAATATGGAAAAAATTTTTTTCAAAAAATCGTCCAAAATTTCAATATTTTTTAAATTTAAATAAAAAAAATTTTTCAAAAATCGTGAAAATTTTAATGTTTTTAAAAAACAACATTGATTCGAAACATTGGAGGTTAAAAAAAAACCTCCAATGTTAAAAAAATTTTTTTTCAAAATTCGTCCAAAATTTTAATATTTTTTATTTTGAAAACAAAAAAAATTTTTTCTCCAAAATCGTCCAAAATTTTAATATTTTTAATATCTAAATTAAAAATTTTTTTCAAAATTCGTAAAAATTTCAATATTTTTTATTTCAAAATAAAAAAAATTTTTTTTTCATAATTCGTCCAAAATTTTAATGTTTTTTATTTTGATAATAAAAAAAATTTTTTTCATAATTCGTCCAAAATTTTAATGTTTTTTTAATTTCAAAATAAAAAAAAATTTTTTCATAATTCGTCCAAAATTTTAATGTTTTTTTAATTTGAAATAAAAAAATTTTTTTTTCAAAAATCGCTCAAAATTTTGTTTTTTTAAATTGGCAATTTAAAAAAACTAAAAAAAATCGTAAAAATTTCAATATTTTTTATTTTGAAATTAAATAAAAATTTTTTTTTCAAAAAATGCCCAAAATTTTAATGTTTTTTAATTTAATAATGTGGGGTGAAAATACCGCAAAGCGCAGATTTTTAATAAAAATTTAGGCATAAAAAAAACCAAATTTTATAAAATTTGGTTTTTTTTTAATTATTTTAGATAAATTATTTTCTTAATATCATTTTGTTTATTTTAATAAAATCAAAATTTTCAGATTTAATTTTTATTTCATAAAAATAAATTCCGTTATCTAATTCTTTAGATTCAAATTTTTGTTTATGAAGACCTTTTGTTTGGTTTTCATTAACTAATTTTACAATTTCTCTGCTAGTAATATCATAAACTGTCAATTGAACTTTTGAATCTTCTACTAAATTATATTCAATAATAGTTTCATTATTAAACGGATTAGGATAATTATTTAATAATAATTCTGAATTAGTAGAATTTAAGTTTACAGATGGAGCTGATAAAACAACATTTTTTAAAACTTTTGCGTTTTCGTCTGCAAATTCGCTATCATTTGAAATATTCAAATAAATTTCACCGTCATTAATTTTTGATAATTCTAAGTTAATTAAAGTTTCATTTTCTGAAATATCTAAAGAATTTATATCATACCAAACAATATTAATTTTGTTATCAATTATATTGTATTTTAAACCTTCTAATATCTTAGAATTTACAGATTTTACTTCAACTATATCATTAGGATATTCTATAGTTAAACTCATTGCTCCAATATTTATTTCGTCAAGAGATTTAATTTGAATATTTAAATTAGAATTTTCAATTTCAAGAATTTCACTCTGAACCATATTAATCTTATTTTCAACTCTTTTAGTATTATTATAATTTGGATTACTTGCATTAACATCACCGTAACAAGAAGCATTTAAATCTAAATATACTATATCTTCATTTTCTACAACAGTTATTGTTTTGCTTTCAAATGCCCAATCACCAACAGCAGAAAATTCATTAATATAATTTATACTACGCATCATTATTATTAGTGCATCTGTAGAATTTACATTAGAATTTACATTTACATCACTAACTTTAATTTGAAAATTAGTTAATATATCATTTCCAGTTAATAAATTTACTGCATGTCTTGCTAAAATTAAAGCGTCAGTAGCATTTGCTCCTGCCCATTCATTTTCTTTTGTAGCATTTATTTTATAGTTTCCAGCTTGTGCTTGGAAATTATAAAGTCCATCATTTCCAGTGGTAACACTTGCAACAATATTATCATTATCAGCATTAACTAAATTAACAGTTACATTTTCAACTGCAGAGTTTAAACCGTTATTATAAACAATTCTTCCAGATATACTTGAAGCGATAAGTATATCAACTGTCGTTTGACTATTTATGTCTTCGTTTAAACAATTACCATCTTGAATAGCCACTATAGAATAAGTAGTTATTTCTGATGGAGTAACATTTAATGTATAAGTATTTTCTTGAATATCTTCTATAAGAAGATTTTCTGCTCCATTATTATAAGTTAAACTAAAAGGAATTGTACCTGTAAAGTTTACAATTAATTCAGATGTTTCTCCTTGATTAATAACATTAGTATTATTGTCTTCAGCAAATATTGCTGTTGGTTTATCAACAGCAGTAATTTCAATATTATCTGTTGCGTCATTATTACAAGTAGCATCATTTACACTATTTAATTGAAAAGTTCCTGCTTCATCTACCAATAAAGTATAGCTATTATCCATTATATTAGACATCTCAGAAATTATGTCATTGTAAGTGTAACTTACTGAAAAAGGAGCATCTCCATCAGCAAAATTAATTACTATTTCAGCTTCTTCATTTTCACATAAAACAACATCACCATTTAAACTAGCTGTTGGAAGAGTTTTAGGTGTAATATTACCGTTAGTTAAATTTAATTCTACATTATCTAAAATGTATTGATTGTTCTCGTCTAATACTGAAATTTCATTTGCTGCTATTGTTAGTTCAGTACTTTCTTCACTAGTATATTCAAATTTTAAATCAAATAATTTTTCATTATTTAGACTTATAGGAGGCAAACTTGCTGAGCTAATCAAAACTTCACCAGTATTGGATCCACTACTTATTTGAACATTAGGAATATTATTATTTAAATTTTTATAACTCATATAAGTTAATTTACTTGGATCATAACTTATAGTTATATCAAATGCTCCTATATTATTTCCAGTCATATTAACAGGAATTTCAACTTCGTTATTTACACAAGCCGAAACATCTTCAATGGATATTTCTACAATTTCACTAGAACTTGCTTCTGTAACAGTAACTGTCCAAGTTTGTACAGTACTACCGTCTTCAGCGGTGATATCATAAGTAACTGAATTACTAAAATCTGTGTGTTCACCAGAAACAGTTGCATTTTCAGAAAATGTAAATGTTGCATTTAAGTTCGCTAAATTTGTACCTGCAGGAACTAAAACAGAAACAGTATGATCTGTTGTGTTAATATTAGAACTAATTTGTCCTTCTATATTAAAAGTAAGGAAATCATTTGCTGCACTTGCAGTTGGGGCTTCTGATGTAACTGTTACATCATCTAAATAAACTATAAATTTTTGACTAGAATGCTGTCTGAAAGCAATATTAATTTGTTGTCCAGCATAAGATGAAATA
>JAOZVH010000319.1 GCA_029938235.1 Bacteroidales bacterium | reverse complement strand
TACCTGTAGAAAGAGCAATATTTTGAAATAGTTGCTTGATTTTTCTCTCAAAATTTTTCCCACCAATTCCATCATCACTTACATCAACTATTAAAATAGGATAAAAATCTGTTGGTGGTTGAGCTTGCCTTTGTCCAAAAGAATTATTACCACAAACCACCACGATAATAAAGCTTAGCATTATAGCCTTAACAAAGTTAAAATAAGTTCTTCTCATACTTTTTTATTATTATAATATTATTAAAAAAAAACAATTAATATTCATCATCAAAATCAGTGTCATTTTCTTGACCTCTTGGAACATTATCCTGTTCATTATTTTGTTGAGTTTGTTGTTGAATAGTATCATTCCTATCATTATTTGTACTGTCTTGTCTTCTTGACACAACTGGTTGTACTTGCCTAAATAACATATTTTTTAAAGAAAGAAATTCATTATGTGCAGGGTCTATATCCATTTTAACATTTTTATTACTCTGAACAAAACGTAAAATATCACAATCAAGTGCAACTAAAACTATTAAATTTTTTTTCCCATTTATAAATCTATATCCAAATTCTGGATTAAACTCACACAGTTTTGACCATTTAGAGCAAATGAAAGACTTTTCATTTGCAATAATTTTTATCAAACTATCTGATTGATTTTTTGTTAAAACAGGAATTTTTTTCAACACTTGATAATTTTGAAATCCATTTTTTGTAGTATCTAAACGTTTCCAATTTAAATGATATGCTTCTATTGTATCAGCATTATTAATTATATTAATAACTGAATCTCCAAATATTTGTTTTAATTTCTTAGTTAGCCACAACTCTTCCTGAGTTTTTCGAGGAGCTGGATTGTCTAAACTTTCTTCTTGTCCCTTACAAACCATAATAGATAAAAACATTGAAAATACGATAAAAAAAATAAATTTATATTTAAAAATTAAAATTCTCATGTTATTTTTTATATAAAAAAAACAAAGATATATATTTTTGTTTAAAATCCAAAAAAATTTCAAGGAAAGTTTTATAAAAAAAAACCAATCTTTAAACATAAACTTTATTTAAACTTTGGTTTTATTTTAAACAAAAATGGCAGGGTTTATGGGGGGGGGATTTTTATAAAAAAATTCTCTAAATCCTCTAAATTAATAATTAATTTTGAAATTTTAAATTCATAATATGTTTTTTCTAAAAATTCACCTATGTATTTTGGAATTTCTTTTTTATAAGTTTCGTTATAAGTTTCATTATCTTTTGAAAAAATTTTTACAGAAATGGCTTTTACATTATTTATATTGTCAATATTTTCTATTTTTTGTAAAATAATATTTCCAGATTTTAAAACTTGATTAGAATTAATGATAGAATAATGACCTATCATTAAAGTTGGTTTCGTACCAATTCCTATTTTAAATATTAAATAAGAAAATTTTGAACGACTTTCTTCTGTTTGTAAATTCGCTATTAAAAAAGAATTATCATTTTGGTGCATAAAAATTCTTCCTTTATAATTTTCATAATTATTATTTCCTGTAGAAAGGCTTATTTTTCCATTTTCTTTTATGTCAAAAATATGTTTACGACAAACATTATCTTTTTTTTGGTAAAAATACCAAGTGGTATTTTCAAAATATTCTGGAATCTTTTTTTTAAAAAAAAGATCCTTTTTTGGAGAAAAAATTTTTTTTTCTTCTTTGAATAAATCCTCTAAAGTTTTTTCATTAAAAACAACTTTATTAATTCTTCTTTTATGATTATACCTAAATTTTAAATATTTGCTTATAACTTCAGGAATAATTTTTTTATAATTAGAAGAATTTATTGGAACTTCTAAAAGTTCACATTCTTTTTCATTATCAATTTTTTTTAAACAAAAATCTCCGTCATATATAAATCCATCATAAGCATTTACTAAAAATATTCCTCTCATTAAAGTTGGCTCAAGAGAATGCCCTAAGTTTACTTTTAGATGTAAATTTTTTCCTTTTCCTATAGTTGTTGTGAATAAATCAACAATTAATGTGTTATTATGTTGATATATTTTTCCTGTATTATAATTTTTAATTTCATCACCATAAATTTTCAAATAAACAGAACTATCTTCTCTTATTTTGAAGATATATTGACCAATATAATCTCCTTTTTTTTCTCCTATATGATAAAGATACCATTTAGTGTTTTTAAAATATTCAGGAATTTCTTTTAAAAAAACATCATTTTTTTGAGAAAATTTTTTTTCATTGTTTTTTTCTGATAAAAATTCTTTTTTAATTTTATTTTTAAAATCTTCATAAGATTGATAATTACAAAAAATAGATAATAAATCTTTACTTCTTTTGTAAGTTTTTAATCTTATATTCAATACAGTTTTATAATTAATATTATAATCATTCCTTAGAATTTTATTAATATTTTCATTATCTTCAGCTTTTTCGCTTACATTTTTTTTTATAAAATTTGAAATTTCTGTATTTTTAATATTTTTAATTTTTTCTTTTACAAGATATTGTAAAATTGAAATATAATATTTTTCCATAAAATTTTTTTTATGAAACAAAAATAAAAATTTTATAATTAAAAAATTATAAAAAAAATCATTAATTTTTTCGAAAAAAATATTAAAATTTTGGGCGTTTTTTTGAATTATAAAAAATCATTAAAAATTCTCGTTTTTTTTGAAAAAAATTATTTTTAAATTATAAAAAATTATTTTTAAAAATATTATAAAAAAAATAACGTTTTTTAATAAAAA
>JAOZVH010000318.1 GCA_029938235.1 Bacteroidales bacterium | reverse complement strand
TTATAAAAATATTTGTAATAATATTATAGAAAAACATCGAAATTTAGATATGGAAGTTTTTTGCATATTGGAAATAAATATCCAATTTATTTGGATAAACAAAAAACCGAACAAATTAAAAAATGGACATAAGTTACAAAAAATCTTAACGAATATGCTTTATTTAGAAAAGAAAATACATAAATCTTTTAGAAATATTGGTAAATATTCATTTACAAGTAATTAATATGCTTAGAAAACGGCTATGGCGTGGATGCTTGACGCATAATATTCTTATTTTTCAAACAATGGAGGTATTCAGACCTCGAAAGTTTTTACGATATTTTTTTACGCTTTCATTGAATTTGCTAACATTAATAAGAAATCTATAGCATATTTATAATTTAAGTCTTCATATTCTAAACCTAATTTTTTGATATTTTTATAATAATCCTGTAAATGCAAATAATAAAATTTTTCTGAAGGAATGTTAATTGCTTTTTTTCCTAATTTTTCTATTAAAAACCATTTTTCTATCAGTCTTGCAGTTCTGCCATTTCCATCTTGAAAAGGGTGTATTTTTACAAATACCAAATGTATCAAAGAAGCAAAATAAAATATTTCGTAACTATCTAATTCTTTTTTTAAAAGGTATTCAATATCTGCAAATAATTTTTCTAATTCACTTTTTAAAATGGCAGGTTCTGGAGCGACATATTCTATTTCGTCATTTTCATTTAAAACAAACATCAGATTATTTCTAATAAATCCTTGTTGGTCAGATGGTAAAAGATGATTGCTCAATATTTTATGCGTTTCAAAAATATTTTCTGCGTTCAATTTGTTGTTTAAAATAAATTCATAAGCACAATATAAATCATCAGCCTTTTTTGTGTAATCAGCTTTAAATTTTACATTCATAAATTTATGCTTAAAATAACTGTCAAAATCAATATCTTCTCCTTCAATTTTTGAAGAATAAACAGAAGAAAGCGAATGATAAAATTGAAAAAAATCTACGTGTATTTTTTTCTTTTTCATATTTTGAAAGATCACATCAGGGGAGTTTGATAGTTGCTTTTTATATGTTTCTAAAAATTCTATATTTAAGATTTTTAATGTTTTCATTTTTTATAGTTATTAATGTTTATATTTCAAATCTTCATATTTTGGCACAGTTTCTCGCACACTAATATCTCCTAACAAAAGCATCCAATTATGTTCTTTTAGAAACGGGTCTTTTAACCATTGCAAAAACACTTCTATATTTTTGCTTGTTACTTCTCCGTAATGTAATTTACCTTCTCGGTAGCCTTTGAAATTTTGATAAATGGTAACTACACCAGAATAACTTTTATCCGGCGACATTTCAAAACGATTGAAATATGTAATATCATAAAACGTAATAACAATTTCATCATAATTCAAAGAGCTAAGTCTTTTAAAATACATTTCGTGTGTAAATTTTTTTTTCGTAATTTTTCCATTTGGGGAAAGCATAGAAACTTCAATTTTGGCACCGGGAATAAATAATTTTTTAGCGGTTTTTAAAGCACGATGCTTTTCCATAAATGAGGTTTTTTTAGAGCCAATAATCGCAATACAGTTTTGTAAAGAATTGATATTATTTTTTGTTTGCTGCTTAAAAGCCTCTAAATCTGCATCACTCAAACTTATTTGATGTTGTCCAAAACAAAATAGATTTACAAATATTAAAAACATGAAAATTAATGCTTTTTTATTTTCTAATTTCATAAATTTCAATTTTTGTGCATTTATTATTTTTATTGATATTTATTGGTTTCGTTGCTTTGACATTAATTTTATCAATTAAATTTTTATTCGTATAAATATCATTTAGAAAACCATTTATATCGTTGGTTTTTGTTTTTGTTTTTTCGTAAAAAGAAAGAACTATCGCATTTTTTTCAAAATATTGCTTGATTTCATTATCCGAAAATTCATCTTTTTTACAATTTATAAGAAAATCATTAAATAGATTTTCTATATTTACCCTTTGAATGGGCTTAGGCTTGATAATAATATCTTTTTCTTCTACAATTTCTTTTTCATCATTCACATTAATGAAATAATTTGAAATCAAATTGCCTGTAATTTCCCCTAAAGAACCAACGATAAAAGGAATTAATATTAAAATATAAATTTGTGTTCTTCTTCTATTTGACATCATTTTTAAAATTTTTTTAAATAAAAACAAAAAAATTAATATCTGTTTAATTTTTATGATTTAATTTTTAATTAAAAAAGTTCATAAAAAATTGCCGAATTTTGAAAAAAAATTTTTTAATTTGAAATTTAAAAAATGTTAAAATTTTGGACGATTTTTGAAAAAATTTTTTTTATTTTGAAATTAAAAAATGTTAAAATTTTGGACGTTTTTTGAAAAAAAAATTTTTTTGATAATTTCAAAACATTAAAATTTTGTCGTTTTTTGGAAAAAAAATTTTTTTTTTGAGATTAAAAAACATTAAAATTTGTGGAGAATTTTGAAAAAAAAATTTTTTAATTTTGAAATTAAAAAATGTTAAAATTTTGGACGAATTTTTGAAAAAATTTTTTTTAATTTCGAAATTAAAAATATTAAAATTTTGGACATTTTTTGAAAAAAATTTTTTTTATTTCAAAATAAAAAAATATTAAAATTTTGGTCGTTTTTTGAAAAAAATTTTTTTTATTTCAAAATTAAAAAATATTAAAATTTTGGACGATTTTTGAAAAAAAATTTTTTTTAACATTGGAGGTTTCTTTTT
>JAOZVH010000125.1 GCA_029938235.1 Bacteroidales bacterium | reverse complement strand
ATCATAAATTTTTTAGGCATATTTAATACGGAAAAACTTTAGAATGACTACTTACAAAATGATTCTTGCATAATTTTTTCGACCATTGCATATCTTTAGACGGCGCTAAATGTCCACGGTCATATCCGCTTTTTTCATAATCATTTTTTGTCGCCGAAGTAATATTATTTTTTATCTCATAAAAATTATTTTCACGTTTTATAGGACTATTTTTTAATTTATTTTTTGTAATTGAATAAATTACCCAGTTTGCTTGTTCGTGTTTTTCATTGTAAGAAAGATGAAATCCAGAATATTTAATAATTTGGTCATTTTTCCCAGAAAAATTTTTTATTTTAGGATAAAGATTTTCAATGTTTTTTATATCTAAAAATTTATTTTTATCCTTTTTTTGTCCATTAGAGCAAGAAAAAATAAAAATTATTACAATAATTATAATATTTTTTTCCATTTTTTTATTAAAAAAGCGGTTAAAAATAACCGCTTAAAAATTTTATTGATTATGTTTTAACATAAAACCAGTTTCTGTAAATTCCCAGAAATCTTTATTATAATAACGAACATTTCCTTCGTCTCCTGTTCCTATATAAGCTCTATTCCCAATTGAAAATGCAACAGCATAACGTCTTGGTTTAGCACTTTTTGGAGGACTTGCTTCTTGTATCCATTCATTTCTCGCAGGATTATATTTCCACAAATCTTTTCTATATTTTCTTTTTTTATCATAACCTGTGGCAATATATCCAAATTTTCCAATTGTAAAACCAACAGCATAACGCCTTGCTCCGCCAGGAAAGTTTGCTTTTTTAGTCCATCTATTTGTCATTTGATTATATTCCCAGAAATCTTTTGCGTAATTATTTTCATCATTACCTGTACCTATGTATCCTTTATTTCCTATTGCAAAACCAATAGCTCCGGTTCTTCCTCTTCCACCAAAATCAGCTTTTTTCGTCCAGGTATCTGTGCTTACGTTGTATTCCCAAAAATCACGCAAATAATTTAAATCTTCATCGAAACCAGTACCAACATATCCTTTTTCACCTATTGAAAATCCAATTGCAATTTTTCTTGGTGTTCCCTCGAAATCTGCTATTTGCTCCCAATTGTTCTTAGAAGGATCATAAACCCAAAAATCTTTTCTATATTCACCATCATAACCAGTTCCTACATATCCTTTATTTCCAATTGAAAAACCTATGGCATCTACTCTTCCAGTTCCTCCGAAATTTGCTTTTTGAGTCCATACCCCATTTTTTGGATTATATTCCCATAAATCACGCTTATAAATAGAAGTACTGTTATCTCCAAGTCCCACATAACCTTTATCTCCTATGGAAAAACCAACTGCAGATTTTCTTGGGTCTCCGGGAAACTTATCTTTTTTCATCCATTGAGGTGTTGTTGCGTTCACAAAGTTTGAAGTGTCAGAATTTACTTTGGCAGCAGTAACACATATTTTATAAAAATAAGTTCCTCCAACTTTTACCTCATTATCTTTATACTCATTTTTACCAATGGCAGTTTTTATAATAGAACTATAAGAACCGTCCTTTTTTGTAGATTTAAAAATTTCATAAGCAACAGGTATATCAGTATTGGAATCCCAAGTTAAATTAATTTGAGTAGAAGAAAACGCAACAGATTTTAAATTAGAAGGTGCTTTTCTCAAAGTCTTTTTGCTTGTATATTTAGAAAAATTAGATTTCTTTTTTTGTCCCACAGATTTTATTCTGTAAAAATATTCAGTATATGGTAATAAATTTTTATCTATAAAAGAAGTTTTATTTGCTTCTGCTGTTGTTACTAATTTAAAACTACCTTTTAAAGAAGTTGAACGCACAATTTCAAAACCAATTTCATTTTTAGAATTATCTTTCCAATTTATTTGAATTTCCTTAGAATTTATAGTTTTTAAACTTAAATTTGTCGGTTCTAACAACATTGTTGTTTCAGTAATTTCATCAGTAAATCCAGAGCTTCCTTCTTTTAAAAGGACTTTTATTCTGTAATAATAATCTTTATTTGGATTTAGATTTCTATCTATTAATACAGTATCATTTGCATTCATTCTTTTTATAGTTCTGAAACCAACAATAGGAGTTGCTGAGCGTTGAATTTCAAAGCCTTTTTCTTTTTTAAAATCGTCTATCCAACTTAGCTTAATATTTTTTGAATCTATAGTTTTAGCCATAAAATTTTTAGGAGGTAACGATAAAGTAGAAGCACTATCTATCTTTGTAAACTCAGAAGAAACTGTTGGAGTTGTTATTCTTAATTTGTAATAATAAGTTGTCTGTGGTTTTACTTCTTTGTCTAGCCAAAATAATGTATCTATAGAATTTGTACTTTCATCTACTTCGAAATTTTCTGTTGTTTTTATGGTTTTTAACAACTTAAATTTTCCCATAGTAATTTTCCCACCTTTTTTCCTCCTTGAAGCTTTTCCTTCGGCACGATGTACTTCATAACTTTTTAAAGTGTCAATTTTATCTGCCCATCGAATATCTATTCGTTTTGCATAATTAGTAGAAACATCAAAATTAGATGGCGCTGTAAGTAAAGTTGTAGAATTAGATGCTGCCGAATAATCAGTATTTCCACTTGTTGTATTTGCTCTTACCTTATAAAAATATGTAGTATAAGTTTCAAGATTTTTATCTTCATAGCTTTCTATGTTTTCTCCAACTTTTGCAATTGTTGTATAATTAGTTCCTCTTTTCATAGAACGTTGAATTTCAAATTCAGTTTCATTGTCAAAATTATCTTTCCAAACAATATCTATCTGAGAAGAAGAAATAACTTTTGCTCTTAAATTTTTAGGTGGAGCACTTAAAGTTGTAACTTCAACAATATTAGAAAAGGCAGTTTTTGTAATTTTACCTTTTTTATTTTTTTGTTTAATAGGACTTTTTATCAAAGCTCTTACTTTATAATAATATGTCATTCCAGCTTTCAATCTTGTTTCATCATCATAAAAAGCAGAGTCTACTCCAGAAGAAGCAATTTTTTTAAAACTTGCATTTGCTTTTTTAGAACGATGAACTTCAAAAGCTGTTTCATTATTAAAATCATCTATCCAATTCAAAGATATTTTTTTAGACGACTTTACTTCTGCTGTTAGATCTTTTGGTGGAGTCGCTAATGTAGATACATTAGCAGTAGTAGAATAATCAGATACACCAAATATATTTGAACTTTTTATTCTATAGTAATATTTCATATTGCTTTTTACTTCTGTATCAACATAAGAAGTATCATTTTCATTCAATTCTGCTATTTGTCTAAAACCATTTACACCTTTTGTTACTGAACGCTCTAATATAAATTTTTCTTCGCTATCAGAATTATCTTTCCATTTCACATTTATTATATCATGCGAAGATGTATTTGCATCTAGGTTAGATGGCGATGAAGGAACATTAGAAATTATAGTAATTTTCCCTTTCATTTTTTCACCATTTAAAGCACAATAATAAGAATATTCTCCGGGTTTTTTTATATTTTCGTCCGATATCCAGTATACTTGATTATTTTTATCCATAGGAAAAGTTTCCCATTTTCCTCCTACCGAAACTGTTGGGTGATTTCCTTCTGCCCATTGAAATTTTATTTTTTCTCCTTGCTTAGTTGTTAAATTTGCCAAAACATAATTGTCGTTTTTAACAGTAATTACATGATGAAAAATATCAGTGATTCCATCAGAAGCTTCGGAAAAATCAGAATTAACACTTGGTGTCAATGCTCTTATTCTATAAAAATATTTTGTATTAGATTTTAAATTTTTATCAGTAAAAGAAACTTCGTCTTTATTAGTTGTTTTTATACTTTTAAAATTTTTATCTTTTTGTTTAGAACGTTGTATTTCAAATCCTAATTCACCACTAAAATCATCATCCCAACTTAAAACTAATTCATCAAAAGATTTCATTTTTACTTTTAAATTATTAGGTGGTAACATAGCAGTACTTGAACTAATTGCCATAGTAAATTCAGAATTTCCTCTGTCAGATAATGCTCTTATTTTATAATAATAAGTTGTATTTGCTTTTAAAGATTTATCTAAATGTGAAGTTACATTTTGTTGCGTAAGCGCTATTTGTTCAAAGTTTTTATTTGCTTCGAAAGAACGATGAACTTCAAAACCAGTTTCGTTACTATATATGTCTGTCCAGCTTAAATTCATTGAATTTGTTGTGCTTGTCCTTGCGATAAAATAAGTTGGAGCATTTAAATTTGTATATTCATCTATAATTTCAGTAAACATAGAACCTCCATCTTCATTAATTGCTTTAACTCTATAAAAATAACGACTATCTGGGTTTAAATTTTTATCAGAAAAAATAGTAATATTTTCTTCTGTTTCAGCGAAAGGTAGCTCTTTTAGATCTGTATCAGAAACAGCGTCATCTTTTAATTCGCTACGCTCGATAACAAATTTTGTTTCATTATTAGAATTATCTTGCCAATTTAAATCTATCTGAGTAGCTGAAATAACTTTTACTCTTAAATTGCTCGGAGCGTTTGGAGTATTATATTGAATGGAAAAACTTCCATGCATATTTTCTTTTTTTCCAAAAAATACACAATGGTAACTGTAATTACCAACACTATTAGTTATAGCAGTATCAACCAAATAAGTTTGGTTATTTTCATCCATAGGGAAAGTTTTCCAAACATCATTATCTGAAACTGTTGGATGATTTCCTTCAACCCATTGAAATTTTATTTTTTCTCCTTTTTGAACTGTCAAAGAAGATGGTTCATATTTATTGTTTTTAACTTTAATAATATGATGAAATTCCTGAGTAATATTTTTTTTAATTTCAGTAAAATCAGAGTTTAATTCTTGTGTAATTGTTCTAATTTTATAAAAATATTCGGTAGCAGGATTTAGATTTTCATCTATAAAAGTATTTACATTTTCCTTAGTTGTAATTATATGTTTGTAATTTCCATATAGAGAAGTAGAACGTTGTATTTCAAAACCATTTTCATTAGAATAATCATCTGACCAAGTAATTTTCATTTTGTCATAAGAATAGGCTATAACATTAATTTTGCTTGGAGCAATTAAAGAGGTAGAAATTTTTATAACTTTCGAAAAATCAGAGTTTAATTTTTCGCCAAGAACCCTTATTTTATAGAAATAATTTTTATTTGCTTTTAGATTTTCATCAATAAAAGAAGTATTATTATTTTTACATTTTGTAATGATTTTAAATTCACCATCTTTTATATCACATCTTGAAATTTCAAAAAACTTTTCATTGTCAAAACTATCATCCCAATTTAGTGAAATACTCATGGAATTAACAGTTTTTGCTTTAAAATTTTTCGGAGCTTGCATATATGTTGTTACGCTTTTTTTATCAGAAAAATCAGAATTTTTTTCTTCAGAAATTGCTCTAATTTTATAAAAATATTTTGTATTAGCTTTTAGATTTTTATCTAAAAAAGTATTTTCATCTTTTTCTAATAAAGCAATTTTTTTATATCCAAATTTTTCATTTTCAGAACGACGTATTTCAAAACCGTCTTCATTATCAAAATTATCTCTCCAATTAATTACAACCGTATTTGAAGACTGTGCTTCTAAGAAAATATTTTTTGGAGATTTTAATAAAGTAGAAGTATTTACAATTTTTGAAAAATCGGAATTTTTATTTTCTAAAATTCCTCGTACTCTATAAAAATAAACAGAGTTTGGATTTAAATCTTTATCTATGTAAGAAGTAATATTCTTATCTAATTCGGCTATTTTTACGAAATTATTTTGTCCATCAGCAGAGCGTTGAATTTCAAAAGCTTTTTCATTATCATAAATATCAAGCCAATTTATTTCTATTGATTTAGAAGAAATTGCTTTTACAATCATTTTACGTGGTGCTTCAGGATAAGTTATTGCACTTAAAATATCAGTAAAATCAGAACTTATACTTGCAGTTAAAACTCTCATATTATAATAATACCTCGTATTTGCAATAAGCCTTTTGTCCGAATAAGTTGTTTCGTTTGCTTTTGTTGTTTTGATTTTTTCAAAACCATTCTGAGAAGTTATTGAACGTTGAATTTCAAAACCTTTCTCATTTTTAAAATTATCTAACCAAAATAATCTTATTTCATTAGAAGAAATTGAATTTATTTTAAAATCCTTAGGTGATTTTAATAAAGTATTTGCCTCAGCAAGTTTAGAAAAATCTGATTTAAATTTATCAGAAATAGTTTTTATTTTATAAAAATATTTTGTACTTGGATTTAGATTTTTATCAAAATAATTTGTTTCATTTGATTTAGAAACTTCAATAAGTTCAAAATTTTTATTTTTATTATTTGAACGATAAATTTCAAAACCTGTTTCATTATCATAATTATCAGACCATTTTAATTCTATCTCTGAAGAAGAAATTGCATTTGCAATTAATTGCTTAGAATCACTTAGTAAAGTTGTTAAAGCAATTTCTTTAGAATAAGAAGATTCACCGTAAAAATTTGCAGATTTAACACGGTAATAATATTTCTTATTTTCTTTCAAATTTTTATCAAAAAAAGAATTTTTATTTTCCGAAACAGAGGCAATTTTTTCAAAACCACCAAATGCCGAATTAGAACGCTCTATAATAAACGAACTTTCATCGGAAGAATTATCTATCCATTTTAAATGAATTTCTTTTGAAGATTTTGCTTCCGCAAAAAGATAAGATGGTTTACTTGGAGCTCTTGAGATGATAGTAATTTTTCCTGTCATACCTTTGTTCCTATTGTAAATACAATAAAAATCGTAAGTTTTTGGTATATTTGTTACTGAATTATCTAACCAATAAAATTTATTTTCTTTATCCATTTTAAAAGTTTCCCAATCTCCAGTTTTTGACATAGTTGGATGTGAACCGCTTTCCCAAATAAATTTTACACTTTCACCCTGTTGAATTTCTAAATTTGAAGGAAGATATTCATTATTTTTTACAACTATAATATGGTGAGGAACTTTATCAGAAGAAAAATTAGAAAAATTAGAAAATAAATTTTCATTTGCAGAATATAATCTATATTCATATTCTTGACCTTTTAAAATATTTTTATCTATGTATTCTGTAGAATTTTTTGATAAGTTAGAAATCTTTTTAAAAGAATTTTCATTTTTCTTAGACCTTTCAAGTATGAAACTTGTCTCATAAATTGAATTATCTGACCAAGAAATTTTTATAAATTCATCATTTGCTATTGCAAAAACATCTGAGGGAGATTTTGGTTTTACTTTTTCAACAATAATTTTTCCTTTCATTTTAGAATTATAAGCAGAAGAAAAATTATAAGTTTTAGAAACAGAAATTAAATTTTTATCAAGAAAATGAGAAATATTTTTTTCATCCATAGGAAAAGTTTCCCAATTTTTATCATTAGAAACAACTGGATTATCTCCATCAAACCATTTAAAAATTACTGGTTCACCTTGTTTTATTCTAAGAATTTCCGGATAAAATTTGCCATCTTTCAAAGAAATAATATGAGGCATTACAAAATTAGAAATATTAGAAACTTCTGATTTTACATTATTATTAACAGAAAAAACCTTGTAAAAAATATTTGTATTATGATTTACATCTTTATCAATAAAACTTGTAATATTTTTATCTACAGAAGCAATTTTTTTAAAATTGTTTTTTTCGTTTACAGAGCGATAAATTTCAAAATTTGTTTCATTGAAAGAATTATCTGACCATGATAAATTTACTTCTTCATAAGAAGAACTACTTAATTCTAAATTACTTGCCGCATCAGGAACAGCAGAAAGTTTTAAAAGAAAAATATCTTCATTACCTTTACTTTTTAAATTCTCATTTGCAATTTCTAAATTTTTCCAATAAAAACCTGTCAAATAAAGATTCCCCATAATGTCAGAAGTGATTTCATTAGCACTATCAAAACTTTTTCCATTGGAACTTTTTGCCCATAAAACTTTTCCTCCCGGAGAAAATTTTACCATATAAAAATTGTTACTTCCTTTGTTTTCCAAAACAAAATCGTCAAAAGAAATTTTCTCACTACTAAATCCACCTGTTAAATAAAGGTTTCCGTGAGCGTCTGTTGTAATGCTTGTTCCGTAATCAAAATTACTTCCACCTGAACTTTTTGTCCATAACAATTTTCCATTTTTATTATATTTTACTAAAAAAATGTCTTCTTTACCTTGATTTTCAAGTTTTTCATTTTCAAAATAAATATCTTTGTTTTCAAATTTTCCCGCAGCAAAAACATTTTCTTCATTATCTACACAAATACTTAAAGAGCTGTCCCAATCTGAACCTCCGGCATTTTTAACCCAAATTAATTTTCCATTTGAATTATATTTTGCAACAAAAACATCATGATTACCTTTGTTTTTCAAAACAATTTTATCAAAAGATATACTCTCGCTGTAGTAATAACCAGTTATATAAAAATTTCCATTTTTATCTGTTTCAATATCCTGAGAATAATCTGAGCCACTTCCACCGACAGATTTCGACCATAATAAATTTCCATTTTTATCATATTTTATAATAAAAATATCTTCTCCACCTTGGTTATAAATTTCTTTTTCTCCGAGATTTAAAGTAACACTTTCAAAAGTTCCTGTGATAAAAATATTTTCATTTTCATCAGTAGCCATACTATAAGCCAACTCATTAGAGTTGCCATTAACAGAATTTGCCCAAATTACATTAGAATTTTTATCTAATTTCACCAGAAAAATATCATTTTCGCCGTCATTTGTTAGAATAAAATCATCTAAAATAATATTATCACTTTCGAAATTTCCTAAAAAATAAGAATTTTCTTCTTTATCTGTACTTATTGCTATACCTTTTTCTGAGGATGTTCCACCGACAATTTTACTCCACAAGACATCTCCTATACTATTATATTTTACAATATAAGCGTCATCTTTTCCTTTATTTTTCAATTTAGATTTCCCAAATTGAATAACATTACTTTTGAAACTCCCTGTAAGATATACGTTTCCATATTTATCTGTAATAAGGCTTTTCCCATAGTCTTGATTTTTACCTCCAGCATTTTTCACCCAGTCCCATTCCGGAACTTTTTGTGCATATAAATTATTAAAAGTATAAATTATAATTAATACACAAAATAAAGCTATCCGATATATCATTTTTAAGAATGTATTTTTTTTCATAAATTTTAATGATATTAATTCATTCATTTTTTTTAATTTTAAATTGCAAAATAAATAAATTTTTTGGTATAATTTATTATGTAAAATATAAAATTTTTATTTATTTGTTTATTATATAAATTATAACATAAAATTTCAAATTTTTTACAAATTAATGAAAAAAATTTTTTTTATAAAAAAAAAAAATAAAATCATGTCTTAAAAGAGTTTTTTAATAAAAAAAATTTTTTTATTGAAAAATAATTAAAAATTTTGGCGAATTTGAAAAAAAAAAATAATAAAAATTCGGCGTTTTTTGGAAAAAATTTTTTATAAATTCGTAAAATTTCGGCGTTTTTT
>JAOZVH010000012.1:28518-29137 GCA_029938235.1 Bacteroidales bacterium | reverse complement strand
GATGGAGGGGTCATACAAAATGTTAATTTTACGTCATGCATAAAATTGGAAATATGGAAATATCAAATTAAAGGAAAAATCTTGACAATAACATAATAAAAAGATTGACTAGAAAAACAATTTGATTTCAAAATCTTGTTAATGCATGATATTATTATTGGCTCATTTATTATGAAATATTTATTAAAATAAAATTTAAGCCATGACCAATTTTATAATCAAAATACATTGCAAACAATATGCTTATGGCATAAAATATTATGAAATGAACATTTCTTATCATACAATTTGATGATTACATAAATAGACGCTTTATGTTATTCCCAAAATCTATTCAAATGGTTTAATTTTTTTGAATATATTAATAAATATTTTGTAAGAATATTAATTTCGATGAACATCATTTTGGATAAAATATATCCAAATACATCATATAAAAATCCCATTTTACCATAAAAATTGAGCGGATAGATAAATTATTAAAATTTTGGCGTTTTTTGGAGAAAATTTTTTTAAAAATAAATTATTAAAATTTTGGCGTTTTTTGGGGAAAATTTTTTTTAAAATAAATTATTAAAATTTTGGCGTTTTTTCGAGAAAATTTTTTTAAAATAAATTA